>DUEP01000120.1 GCA_011176535.1 Anaerolineae bacterium
TAAGGGAACTTGTCCCAGTTGTAAAGCCCCACATCCCCAACTCCTTTCGGTGTACTGGACAAACCGTCATCCTCATGGCATAATCCTTTTACACCGCAAGTGGTGTGTCCCTGTGACCCTGGTTTCACCTGAGGAGGTGTTATGGCCAAACCCCGAACCCGACAGCGACGCCGGGCCTTAAAACAGCGCAAAGCCCAGGAAGCGAAGCGTCAACGCATCGTGACCATGCTCATCATCGTGGGGGTGGTCCTGCTCGTCTTTGCCGGGATCATCGTGGCTCAAAACCGCCAGAGCGCCCAGGCCACGCCCACGGTTTCCGCCGCCGTGGTCATGCCGGAGCGCCGGGAGCACCCCAACGCCGAGGACAACGCCATGGGCGCCCCCAACGCCCCGGTGACCATCATCGAGTACTCCGACTTCCAATGCCCCTATTGCCTGCACTTCTACCAACAAATCGAGCCGGAGATCATCGCCAAAGAGGTCGCCCAGGGCCGGGTGCGTTTCATCTATCGCACCATGGGCGACTTCATCGGCCAGGAATCCCTGGACGCGGCCGAGGCGGCCTACTGCGCCGGGGAACAAAACCGCTTCTGGGAGTACCATGATATGCTTTTTGTCAACTGGCAGGGGGAGAATGTGGGCTCCTTCGCCCCCGACCGGCTGATGAAGTTCGCCGAAGCCCTAGGGCTGGATATGGACGCTTTCCGCTCCTGCTTCGAGAGCCACACCTATCGCGCCCGCGCGATGAAAGACAAGCAGGACGGCTTCGCCGCCGGGGTGCGCGGCACACCGTCCTTCGTGATCATCGCCCCCGATGGGAGCCAGCAACTTATAGAAGGCGCGTTTCCCTACACGGAGTTCCACAAAGCCATCGAGGAGGCGCTGAAAAAGCAACCCTGAACCCTGAGGTCCGGTCCGGGAAGAAACCCACGGCGCGGCCCCGCATGATCGCGCCGTACTGTTCATCCGGACCTCCAGGCATCCAACCACCCCCAGAAGGGGGTCACCACCCAAAGAGCGCCACCAACAACGGGGCGATCGCCAGCGCAGGCAGCAAATTTCCCGAACGCAACGGCTTGATCTCCAACAAACTGCTCACCGCCAGGGCCAGCAGGATCACCCCGCCGGCCGCCGTCATCTCGTTCATCATGGCCGGGGTGACCACATTCTGCAACTGGGCCGCGCCCAGGGAAAGCCCGCCCTGGTACAGCAACACCGTCAGCGCGGCAAAGAGCACGCCGGGGCCAAAGGTAGAGGCAAAAGCCAGGGCCGCGAACCCATCCATCACCGACTTCACCGCCAGGAGGGAATAATCACCCGTCAGCCCGTCCTGGATGGAACCCAAAATGGCCATCGGCCCCACACAAAACAGCAACGAAGCGGTCAGGAAGCCCCGCACAAAGCGGGAACCTTTCGGGTCAGCGGCCGCTTCGCCGGGCGTGAAGCGTTGCTCCAGCCAGGAGCCCAAGCGACTCAGCCGGGTCTCGATGCGCCACCACTCGCCCAAAATGCCGCCGATGAGCAGGCTGCCCAACACCAGAATGGCGTTCTCGGATTTGAGAAACATTTGCAGCCCCAGGGCCACCGTAAACAGCCCCAGGGCGCCCACCACGGTCTCGCGGACGCGCTCGGGCAACCGCGCCCCGAAAAGTAGCCCCAAGGTGCCGCCGACAAGCACCGTCACCACATTGATGATCGTCCCGGTCATCTCTCTGCCTCGCTCCGCTGAGGATGGGAAAAGGTGGCCCCTGCATCACGCTTTGGCGCGCGTGGTGTCCACCCCGGCGGCCTGATTCTCCAGCAACTCCAACACAAAACACAACGAGGAAAGCCGATTGAGGTAAGCCGCCAGCGCGGGGTTTTCCAGCCCCCCCGCCCGCCACAGGGCCACCACGCGCCGCTCGGCACGGCGCACCACCGTGCGGGCCAGGTCCAAAAAGGCTCCGCCCGGCGAATCCCCGGGCAAGATAAAGGCTTTGGGCGGCGGCACCTCTTCCTCCAGCGCGGCGATCTGCTCCTCCAGCCACGCCACCCGTTCTGCCGTGATGCCGCGAAACCGCGCCTGGTTTTCGGGCGTGGCGGCCACCTCGGCCATCAGGCGGTAGAGGTCGCGCTGCACCTCCAGCAACAACGCGCGGGTCTGCCCGGCTTGGGCATGGGCGCGGGCCACCCCCAACACCGCCGTGACCTCGTCCACCGCTCCAACGGCCTCGATGCGGGGGTCGTCCTTGGGAACCCGTCCCTCCCCCAAAAGGCCCGTGGTACCCTGATCACCGGTTCCTGTGTAGAAAGGACTTTTGGCGTTCATAGGCTCCATTGTAGCATAAGCGCGGCAAGTCACCGCACGGCGTTGAGGAAATCGGCCAGCAGACCGTAAGCCGTGGTGTGCGGACCGGGGTCCTCTTCCACGATGGACAGGTCGCCCAACACATCGGTCTGGAAGGTAACGATGGAAGAGGTGCCCCGAACCCCGAAAAGCGGGGATTCCGGGCCCACCAACTCGGGCCTGACCCGGGCCACTACCCCATCGCCCTCGCGGCGGGCGGAGCAAACCAGTTTCCAGCGCCGCCCCTGGGCCTTGGCCTCGGCTACCATGGCCGTGGTGATGCCCCAAATGCCCTCCCGCTCCACCTGCTGGGGCTTGAGGGGAACGCCCATCAGCACGGTCACCAGGGCGGCCACCTTGACTGCCGCGTCCCACCCGTCCACATCGCCGCTGGGGTCGGTCTCGGCGATGCCGATGGACTGGGCATAGGCCACAGCCTGGTCCAGGGTTTCCCCTTGCTCCTCCATGCGGGTCAGGATCAGGTTGGTGGTGGAGTTGAGGATGCCGCGAAAGGCGCGCAGTTGCGCGGCGGGCAGGGTTTCGCGGAACAGAGAAAAGATGGGCGCGCCGTCCATCACCGCCGACTCGAAGAAAAAGCGCCGGCCCACCTGCTGCGCCAGGGCGGTCAGTTCGCTGTAGGCGTGCACCACCGGCCCTTTATTGGCCGTGATGGCGTGCATCCCCCGTTCCAAAGCCAGCCGCAGGTGGGTCACGGCGGGTTCTCCCGTCTCGTAGTTCACCGGCGTGTTTTCGAAGAGCACCTCGGCCGGCACCTGCTGTACGAAGGCGATGCCGTTAGCGGGGGGCGCGACCGCGCTCAAGGCGTCAAACCGCTCTCCGGCCTCGGCGAGGCGCAAAGCCTCTTCCAGATCGAGCCCGTCCGGGGCGATGGCCGCCCCGTGACGCCCGGTGGCGATGCCGGTGACCACAAAGTCCAGGTTGTAACGCTGGCGCAGTTCGTCGCGCTTGCGCAGGAGCAGACGGGCCAGGGCTTGTCCCACGCTGCCGAAACCGAGCAGAGCAAGACGTACTGTGGGCATGGGGGCCTCCTTGGGTGGAATTGGCGATTGAGGATTGGCGTTGGAGGATTAGCGATTTAGGATTGACGATTTGGGGTTGGCGGTTAGGCAAAGACCTCGTCCACCAGCGTGGCGAATTCGGCGGCCAGGCGGCGGCCGGGGTCGGCGAGCAGGCGCTGACGAAAAACGGCAGCCAGCTGCCGGTAGTAGGCTTCCTGCTGCGCCCTGGGGGCGTTGAACCGCTGCCACAGCGCCTCGCCCACCCAGCGCAAGTCTTCAGCCATGCTGCGCAGGTTGTCCAGTTTGTCGGCCAGGGATAACAACACCACCTCCCGCGGCGCGGTACGCAGAAAGGCCACGGTGTGCGCCTTGCGCCGGGCCCAGGGCGCGGTGCGGTGCTCCGGCTCGCTGAGGGCCACCACCAGGTCGGCGACGCGGTCGCCAAAGGCCCGGCGCAAGGCCGCCTCGGTGATGGCGGTGTCCTCCAGGGTGTCGTGCAGCAGGGCAGCGACGGCCAAATCGGGCGCGACGCCAGCGCGCAGCAGGATCTCGGCCACGCGCAAGGGGTGGATAAGGTAGGGAATGCGCGTCCCCTTGCGGAACTGACCGCGATGCGCCTGCTCGGCAAAGGCCACGGCGCGAAAAAGGCGCTCGTCGGCGGACACGGGCACAGGAACCTCCTTGGGGAACGGTAAAACGACAAATGCGAAGGGCAGGGTACCCTCTCCTCCCTGCCTCAGTCCGGGCTTCGACTTCGGGCTGCGCCCTCCGTTCAGCCAGGCCGTTCGGCGCGCATCGAGAAGGCGCAAAGCTTTGGGCGGTCCCGTAGAGCGGGTTTAGCGGTGTTTGCGCTTGAGGTCGGTCACCTCTTCGGGGGTCAGGTCGGGGACTTCCTCCACCTGCTGGATGTTCAACGCCCGACGCTGGGCCTCCCGCCAGCGAGCCAGGCGCTCGGCAATCACCCGCTCGTAGCCCTGCCCGGAAGGACGATAAAAGTAGGTGCCCAGCAGTTCGCGGGGCAGGTACTGCTGCGGCACGAAGTGCTCGGGCTCATCATGTGGGTAACGGTACCCCTTGCCGTGGCCCAGGGCTTCACGGTCGCAGCTGGGGTCTTTCAGGTGATCCGGCACCTCCACCGGGCCGACCTCCTCGATGCGCCGGTACGCCTTGAAGTAGGCCATGGCGCTGTTGGATTTCGGGGCCGTGGCGAGGTAGAGGGTGGCTTCCACCAGGGGAAACACGCCCTCGGGGAGGCCCACATGGTCGAAGGCCTGCGCGGCCGCCGTGGCCACCACCAGCGCCTGAGGGTCGGCCAGGCCGATATCCTCGGCGGCCAGGATGAGCAGGCGGCGGAGGATGAAACGCGGGTCCTCCCCCGCGTAGAGCATTTTCGCCAGCCAGTAGAGGGCCGCATCAGGGTCCGAGCCGCGGATGGACTTAATGAAAGCTGAGATGGTATCATAATGGGCATCGCCGTCCTTGTCGTAAAGCACCGCGCGGCGCTGGATGGACTCCTGAGCGACTTCCAGGGTAATGTGGATCACGCCCTGGTCATCGGGCGGGGTGCTCTCCACAGCCAGTTCCAGGGCGTTGAGGGCGTTGCGGGCATCGCCCCCGGCCACATGCACCAGGTGGGCCAGGGCGTCTTCGTCCACCACGACCTTCCGCTTGCCATAGCCGCGCTCAGGATCGCGCAAGGCCCGCTCCAAAAGGGTGCGGATGTGGTGCTCCTCCAGCGGGCGCAGTTGGAACACCCGTGAACGGGAGACCAGGGCGCCGATCACTTCAAAGTATGGGTTTTCGGTGGTGGCGCCGATGAAGATGATGGTGCCGTCCTCCACATGGGGCAGCAGGGCATCCTGCTGGGCCTTGTTCCAGCGATGCACCTCGTCCACGAACAGAATGGTGCGCTGGCCGTGAAACTTGCGGCGGTCGCGCGCCTCGCGGATCACCTGGCGCAGGTCCGCCACCCCGGCCAACACCGCCGAGAGGGTGACAAAATGGCTGCGGGTGCGGCGGGCGATGACTTGCGCCAGGGTGGTCTTGCCGCATCCCGGTGGCCCCCACAAGATGATGGAGGAAAACAGCCGATCGGCCTCGATAGCCCGACGGAGCAATTTGCCCGGCCCGATGATGTGTTCCTGCCCCACGAACTCATCCAGCGTGCGGGGGCGCATGCGGGCCGCCAAAGGAGCCTCGCGCTCCAGCCGTTGCTGCAAAGCCTGTTCAAAAAGGTCACTCATGGCCTCATTATAACTTGAGGAGAAGAAGTTGTGGAAGGAGTCGAAACCTCGTTGCAATTTACCGGCCTGGCCCTGGTGTTGGGCCTGGCAGTGCTGGTCCCGCTGGCGTTCAGCCGCTTTCGTCGCCTACGCGTCCCTGTGGTGGTGGGTGAAATCCTTGCCGGCATTCTCGTGGGGCGCAGTGGGTTGAGTTGGGTGCAGCCCAACGACGCCACCCTGCATTTGCTGGCCGAGGTAGGGTTTGTCTTTCTCATGTTTCTCGCCGGGATGGAAATCGACATCTCGGCTCTGAGCATCGGCCCCCAGGGGAAAGCCAGGCACCCCCCCTCAGAGCCCCTGCCGGAGAAACGCGGCCCATCCCCCCTGGTGCTGGCGCTAGAGCACTTTGCGCTGACCCTGCTCCTGGCCACGGGGATAGCCTACCTCCTCTGGCGAGCGGGGATGGTGCAAAACCTGTTCCTCATGGGGTTGGTGATCTCCACCACCTCCTTAGGGGTGGTGATGCCAGTGCTCAAAGAACAGGGGTACTTAGGGGACCGGTACGGCCAGACACTGCTGGTCTCGGCGCTGGTGGCCGACTTCGCCACCATGGTGCTGATCACCATTGAGGTCGCCTTCATCTCCCATGGGTTGACGCTGGAACTCTTGCTGATTGGGCTCCTGTTTGTGGCCCTGCTCACTCTCTACCGGCTGGGCGTGCTGGTGCTGCCCGGGATGCGCACCCTGATCGAAGAAATCAGCCAGGCGACCACGCAAATCAACATTCGCCTGGCCTTGCTGACCATGATCGCCTTCGTGGCCCTGGCCCAAGTAATCGGGGCCGAGGTCATTCTGGGGGCCTTTCTGGCCGGTCTGCTCATCGTGCTGCTCCTGGGAGACGACAACGGCGGGTTGCGCCACCAACTGGAGAGCATGGGATACGGCTTCTTCATCCCCATTTTCTTCATCATGGTGGGGGTGGACTTCAACCTGCAGGTGTTGACCGAAAACGGCGGCTCCTGGCTGCTGATAGCGGTCCTGCTGCTGGCGGCCATTCTGACCAAACTGGTGCCGGCGGTGGCCTTTCGTCAGGCCTTTGGCTGGCGAGAGAGCCTGGGGGGAGGAGTGCTGCTTTCCGCCCGGCTTTCACTGATCATCGCCGCCGCCGAAATCGGGCGCGACCTGGGGGTGCTCAGCGAAGCGGTGGTGGTGGCCGTCATCCTAGTCGCCATCGTGACGGTCACCGCCGCGCCTTTTCTGTTCACCCAACTGTTGCCCCGCCGCACCGCCGCAACACAGTCTCCGGTGGTCATCGTTGGGGCCTGCGCCGTGGGGTTGCAAGTTGCCTCGCAACTCCACGAACACCACACCCCCTACCTGCTGCTGGACGGTGAAGCGGCCTGCGTCCGGCGCGCCCGCGAACGGGGGCTGAACGCTCAGGTGGCTACACCTGAAACTGGCGAAGCCCACCTGGAAGGCGCCAGCGCCGTGCTCATCACCCTGGGCGACGAGGAGCAGGTGCTGGCCTGGGCCCGGCTGGCGCGCCAGATTTTGGGCATCGAACGGGTGCTGGCCCTCAGCCCCTCGGCCGAACTCACCCGCGCCCTGCGCCTGCTGGGGGGCCACCCGGTCACGCCGCTGGAGGCGCAGGCCACTTTCCTGACCCTTATGGCCCGCAATCCCGATTTGCTCCACCTGCTCACGGCCACGGAGGATCGGCAGGACCTGGCCGAGGTGCACCTGCGCAACCCTGCACTGGCCGGCAAACGGCTGCGGGACCTGGGGCTGCCGCCCCAGGTGCTGGTGCTTTCCATCCATCGCGGCGATGCGTTCATCGTGCCCCGGGGCAATACCATCCTGCACCTGGGGGATACGCTGACCTTGCTGGGGAATGTGGAGGACCTGGAGACCGTGATCCGCGATCTGGCCAGCACCTGAAAAGCCAGAGACCCTCAAAGCAAATCACCCCCAGACAGCGAGTCTGGGGATGGTGAGTTTAACCTGGGGCAGGGGTTATACCGGCATGGGCTGCATGCGCCCATGAAGCCGTTCCCGAATGTCCATCACCCGCCGCCGGAACTGCTCATCCCGCTCAAGCAGATCGGCTACCTTGTCACAGGCGTACATCACCGTGGTATGATCCCGCCCTCCCAGCGCCTCGCCGATCTGCGGCAGCGAGATGCGGGCTTCTTCGCGCAGCAGGTACATGGCCACCTGGCGCGGCAGCACCACCTTGCGCGAGCGCTCCTTGCTCAGCAAACGTTCCACGGGTACACCGAACTCCTCGGCCACCAGGGCCACCACCTGCTTGGGGTCCAGTTCCCGCCGCCGGGGGAGTAAATCGACCAGGGCAATGTCCATCAATTCCAGGCTCAAAGGCACGCCCCGCAAGTCAGCATAAGCCAACACGCGAATCAACGCCCCCTCCAACTCGCGGATGTTGGACTGCATCCGACGGGCGATGGCCTCCAGGATCTCATTGGGCACCTGGCGGCCCGACTCCTCCGCCTTGAACCGCAGAATGGCCACCCGGGTCTCAAAATCGGGAGGCTGGATGTCGGCGGTCAGCCCCCACTCAAAGCGTGAGCGCAGGCGTTCTTCCAGCGTGACCAGGGCCTTGGGCGGGCGGTCCGAGGAGATGACGATTTGCTTGTCCTGGCCGTGCAGGGTGTTGAAAGTGTGGAAAAACTCCTCCTGAGTGGATTCCTTGCCGGCGATGAACTGGATGTCGTCGACGAGCAACACATCCACCTGGCGATACTTCTCCCGAAAGGCCTGCGTGGTGTGGGTGCGAATGGCGTTGATGAGGTCGTTGGTGAACTCTTCAGAGGAGACATAGCGAACCCGCAGCCCATCCTGGGCGCAACGGTTACCGATGGCGTGCAAAAGATGGGTTTTCCCCAACCCCACGCCGCCGTAGATGAACAGGGGATTGTA
>DUEP01000121.1 GCA_011176535.1 Anaerolineae bacterium
CGCGATGCCGGGCCGCCGCCCACCCGGCCCGGCGCTGCGGCAACTGCAACGGGCCAACGGCTTGATGATGGCCGAGCAGTTCGCCGAGGCCGCCCAACTGTTCCACCAACTGGCCCAAAAGGCGCTGGCGCGCGGGTTTCCCCAGGCCCCGCAACTCACCCTGAGGGCGGCTGAGGCTTACTTCAAGGCCGGGGACCGCGAAAGGGCCCGCGGGCGCCTTCTCGCCGGGCTGGAAATGCTGGCCAACGCCAGTCGCTGGCAGGTGCTGCGCCACGCCGGGGAGCGGGCCATCGTCGCCTTGCAGGCCCAAGGCGACGCCGCGCTGGCGGCCGAGGTGCGCCAGGCTATGGAACGCTGGCTGGCCCAAGCCCCTCCCCTACCGGCCATGCGCCGGGCGAGCCAAGCCCTACCTGCCCGGTGCCCTACTTGCGGCGCACCGGTCCACCCGGATGAAGTGGAATGGACGCACGGGGTGCCTTTGTGCGCCTACTGCGGCATCGCGCTGACCGCGAACGCCTCTCCCGAGTAACGCTATGGATTGGGAGCGCCTCGACGAAGCCACCATCCGGCAGCGCCTGACCCAGGCCAAAGCCTATCCTCCCGACGACCCTTATCCGCCGGGGTTGCTGCGCACGCCCCCCCGCCCGGCGGCCGTGCTCATCCCCTTTGTACGCCATCAGGAGCGCTGGCACCTGCTGTTCATCCATCGGGCCGAAAACCCCCACGATCCGCACAGCGGCCAGGTATCCTTCCCCGGCGGGCGCAGCGAAGACGGTGAACGCCCCCCTGAGACTGCCCTCCGGGAGACCGAAGAAGAATTGGGGATTTCGCCCCGGATGGTGCGCCTGCTGGGCGAGATGCCCCACCAGCGCACCATCTCCAACTACTGGATCACCCCTCTGGTGGGGGTGCTGTCCTGGCCGGTGCCCCTGCAGCCGGCCGCCGCCGAGGTCACCCGCGTTTTTCTTATACCGCTGGCGTGGCTGGCCGATCCCGCCAACCGCGAAATTCGGCTACGCGAAACCCCTGCCGGACTCCCGCCTTTCCCCATTGTGTACTATCGCCCTTACCAGGGGGAGATCATCTGGGGCGCCACAGCCCGCATGGTGCTCCGCCTGCTCGACATCCTGCGCGGGCAGGGGCAACGCCCCACCCTGGCCCCCTTCCAAAATTGACCCCAAAAACACACCGCCCCGGAAGGACACCGGGGCGGTACAGAGACAAAAGCCAAAGAGGTAGAAAAACGGCCCCTATTCCTCTTCCTCCTCTTCTTTCTTCCCCTTCTCGATGACCTCAGGCTCGGCGCCGATTTCTTCCACCGTCTCCGCGCCTTCCACCTCTTCCTCGGTGCGCGGCGCCGTGGCCACCACAATGGCCTCATCAGGATCGGCCATGACCTTCACCGAGGGAGGCAGCACCAGATCGGCCACGGTGATCATATCGCCGATCTCTTCCAACCGACCGAGGTCGATCACAATGCGCTCGGGCAAATCGCCGGGCAACGCCTCGACCTCCAGCACATCCAGGCTCTGCACCAACACGGCGCCATAATTCTTCACCGCCGGCGCTTCGCCTTCCAGTTCGATGGGCACCTCAGCCCAGATGGTCTCGGTCATCGAGACCGCCTGGAAGTCCACGTGCAACAGGGTGCCTTTGATGAAATCTTTCTGCTTCTCGCGCACCAGCACCGGCAAGGTCTGGCCTTCCAGTTCCAGGTCCAGAATTTCGGAACCCGTGGCGCCACGGAGCACTTTGGCCGCCTCTTTGTAATCCAACATCACAGGGATGGGCTCCTCGAGCACCTTGCCGTACACCACGCCGGGCAACTTGCCCTGCCGGCGCAACTGCTTGACCTTCTTGCCGGTCACGGTTCGTCGTTCGGCCTTCAACAACGGTCGTTCGCTCATGCTTCCCTTCCTCGGGCGCCTCTCACCCGCCAAAGCGGGTTACCTTCGCCCTTTGGTTGAAATCTGGCCCCATGCGGAGCCGCCCCATTGTATTCGGGAAGGCCGATTTCGTCAATGGCACCCCGTCACTTCTCGTCCGCAAACACGATGCGCTCCCCTTCCAGGGCAGCGATTTGCGCCAAGCTTTCCACCGGCACACCCAGGGCGGCCAACTTGTCCCGCCCGCCCTCAAAGGTTTTCTCGATGACCGTGCCAATGCCCACCACCTGAGCCCCGGCCGCCTCGGTCAGGCGCACCAGGCCCAGCAAAGTCTCGCCAGTGGCCAGAAAATCGTCGATGATCAGCACCCGGTCGTGGGCGTGGATGTATTCGGGCGAAATCATCAACTCCACCGTGCGGCCCTTGGTGTGCGAGGGCGTCAGGGTGAGGAACACCGTGTCGGGCATGGTCACGGGCTTGTGTTTGCGGGCAAAAACCATGGGCAGGTGGAGATAGTAGGCGGTGGCAAAAGCGGGGGTGATGCCCGAAATTTCGGCCGTGAGCACCTTGGTGGCCTGCACATGGGCAAAGCGCCGCGCCAACTCGGCCCCACAGGCCATGATGAGGTGGGGGTCCACCTGGTGGTTGAGGAAACTGTCCACCTTCAAAATGCCCCGGCCCAGATGACGGCCTTCCCTGCGAATGCGCTCTTTCAAAATCTTCATGGGAACCGAACCTCCTCCAGGGGGATGCTGCCCCCATGGGCACGGCCAGCCCCAAAAATCCGGTCCGGATCCCCAGAGGAGAAAGCCGCACCCGAAGGGGGATAAAACGAACCCCAGGGAGCGTGCTCCCTGGGGCGGGTATCCCTCAATCGATCAAATCCACGCGCTCCAGGCCCTGCGCCAGTTCCAGCCGCAAGCGGACATAGGATTGATAGCGCTCTGGGTGAATCCGGCCCTCCTCCACCGCGCGGCGCACGGCGCACCCCGGCTCGTGTATGTGCGTACAATCGCTGAACTCGCACTCCGCCACCAAATCACGCATCTCAGGAAAGTAAGCGTCCAACTCCTCCGGTTCCACATCCCAGAGCGAAAAGGCCTTCAAGCCCGGGGTGTCGGCCACATAGCCGCCCCCCTCCAGAGGGAACATCTCGCGCACCACGGTCGTATGCCGCCCCTCGCCGGTGGCGCGGCTCACCTCACGCACCACCAGCCCCAGGCCAGGCTGAATGGCGTTGAGCAAACTGGACTTGCCCACCCCCGAGGGCCCGGCCAGGGCCGAGATTTTCTGCTGCAAGCGCGCTTTCAGGTCCTCCAGCCCCTGCCCGGTGACCACCGAGGTGTAGAGCACCGGATAGCCGATTTCGGCGTAGCGTGCAAACAGGGCCTGGGCCTGCTCCATGGGCACCAGGTCCACTTTGTTCGCCACGATGAGGGCCGGGATTTCCTGCTTCTCGGCCACCACCAGAAAGCGGTCCAACATGCGCAATTTGGGCTGGGGGTTGGCGCAGGCAAAGACGAACACCACCTGATCCGGGTTGGCGATGATGACCTGCTCGTACTCCCCGCGCGGGCCGGGGGCCATGCGCGAGAGAGCGCGTTGCCGGGGCTCGATTTTTTCAATCAAGCCCGTGCCGTCGGGCAACCGCCGAAACTGCACCCAATCGCCCACGGCCACCAAATCACCCCGCCGCGGGCCCCGCTTGAGTTTTCCCCGCAGACGACACATGATCGGCTCGTGCTCCGCCTTCCCCTCAGGATGGACGGCGTAGAATCCAGCCTGACTTCGGACCACCAAACCGCGCTCCAGGTTCGTCGCTCCAGTCATGCGCTTCTCCTCCTCACGGCTGAGGCGTGGGGGTGCCTTCCTCCGGCGTCGGCGTGGGGGTGATGCCGATGGCCGATTCCCAGGGATACCGGGTCCGCGGGCGACCGTAGAAGTAAATCTCCACCACGCGACGAAAGATGGGCGCGGCCACATCCGCCCCTTCGCCGCCGTATTCCACCAGCACGGCCACGGCGATGTCGGGTTTGTCCTCCCGCTGCGCATCGGTGAACCCGGCGAACCAGGCATGCGGGGTGCCCGAGGGGTTGGAGGCGGTCCCTGTCTTCCCGTACACCGGGATGGAAAAGGCGCTAAAGGTGCGCCAGGCCGTGCCGCGGGGGTTGTGGGTGACCAGCCACATGGCCTGCCGGATGATGGCCAAGTTTTCCGGCGAGATGGGCAGGGTGTTCAACACCTGCGGCTCGAAAGCCTGCACCACCTTCCCCTCCGTATCCACCACTCGCTCGACCAACTGCGGGCGGTGCAGCGTGCCGCCGTTGCCGATGGCCGCCATGTAGTTGGCCACCTGGAGCGGCGTCACCAGGGTCTTGCCCTGGCCAATGGCCTGCTGCAACGCCTCACGCTCGTCAGGCGGGTCCACAATCTGCCCGGACGCCTCCTCGATTTCGATGCCCGTGGGCTGCCCCAGACCAAAGGCGCGGGCCATGTCCGTGACCGCCGTGCCCGAAACATTACGCCACAGGTCCAGACCGACATGCCAGAAGTAGGGGTTGCAGGAACGCATCAGCCCTTCGGGGAGGGTGAGCAGGCCGCTGGGGGGGAAATCGTGCTCGTAGGTCCAGTCGTAGAGCGTCAGGCCGGGCAATTCGGTGAACTCATGCCCGCAGTTGTAGGTGGTGTCGGCGCTGTACCGTTCGCTTTCCAGCGCCGCGGCCATGGTGATCACCTTGAAAACCGAACCGGGGGGGTACTGCCCCACAGTGGCGCGATTCAACAGCGGGCGATAGGGATTGTTCAACAGGTTTTGCAGCAAGGCCTGGCTGTTGAAGTTATCGGGGTTGAAAGCGTTGGGGTCAAAAGCGGGGTTGGAGGCCAGAGCAAGAACCCGTCCGGTGTCCCGCTCCAGCGCCACAATCGCCCCGGCGAAAGTGCGCAAAGCCAACTGCACCTGCCGCTGCAGGTCCATATCCAGCGTGCTGTAGATAGCGTAAGGCGGCTTGGCCTCGGCGGTCGCCAGGGGGCTGAACACCTTGCCGTCCGGGTCCACCACATACAGGGTGCCCCCGCCTTTCCCGGCCAGGTAGGCTTCGCCCCAGGCCTCCAGCCCCATTCGGCCCACCCGGGCGCCGATGGAATACCCTTTGCGCCGGTACTCATCCACCTCCTCGGGCTGCAAGGCGCTCACATACCCCACGGCGTGGGGCGCGATGCTGTTGCCCGGATAATACCGCCCCTGATAGCGCCGCAACACCACCCCCGCATAGCCAGCCAACTGGTCGTAGTAGCGATCGGCGGTCTCGGCCGGCACCTCGGCGATGGGGATGTACCAGCCCGGCGGCTTGTCGGCGTACATGTCACGGATGTAATTGGCCCGGATGCCGGTCACCAGACTCAAGAGCCGCAGCAGGCTATCCTCCTGCTCCGGATCGATTTGCCCGGGGAACACCCCGATGGCCATGGCCTCTTGCTGCGTGGCCAGAACCTCGCCGTTGCGGTCCAGGATCTCCCCCCGCGCCGGCATTTGAATGTAAAGAGCCAGGTTGTTCCCACCCTGCAATTCGGGCAACAGCATGGCCGGGTCCCAGGCAATCTTCCAGACGCCGTCCTCCCAGCGGAAATGGGCCGTCACCTCACGGGTCAGATCGCCGACCACGCTGCTGTGCCAGGTGAGGCGGTACACCACCTGGGCCGTATCCGGCCCGACAAAGGTGGACAAGAGAGTGTAATCCACCCCTTGCAGCGCGGCTTCCAGAGCCAGATTGCGGACATACTCGGTAAACGCGTCCTCGGTGACGGCGTCGCGGCTCAACAAAGTGAGCGAAGCGTACATCGCCGCATAGTCGCCTGTGGCCCAGGCGTCGAGAAACGCCTTGAGCGCATCTTCCGGCGCAGGGCGCTGCGTCACTTCCACCTGCGGCGCGGGGAGCGTGGGCGCCTGCCCCGAGATCGTAGGCGACACAGCGCCCGCGGAGGGACGGCACGCCCCCAACGCTGCCAGCAGTAGCGCCCCCAACCAAAGCCACCTTGCCTTGCGTACATCCATGGTCTTCCTCACTCGTGGCGAAAGGCAAGCCACCCGGTGCCAGAACACCCATCCGGCGGGATCTCAGACGGGGAACACCCGCTCATGGATGGGACAATTGTACCCGAAGGCACGCTGACATTGAAGCGCAACCTGGTGGCGGGGCGGGCCTAACAACGCCGCCAGGCCCTGAGCCAGATGACACAGAGGAAGCCCCACCACATTGGCGTAACACCCCTCGATGCGCTCCACAGGGTGGAAATCCTGATTCTGGATGGCGTACGCCCCGGCTTTGTCCATGGGGTCTCCGCTGGCGATGTAGGCTTCCAATTCGGCGTCGCTCATCGCGCGCATGAACACCCGGGTGCCCACCACAGTGCTCCACAAAGCCTCGTCGGCCGGGCGATAGACCGCCACCCCGCTGAGCACCTGATGCGGACGACCGCGCAGGGCCTCCAGCATGTGTCGCGCCTCGACCCCATCACGGGGTTTGCCCAGCACGCGCCCCTGAAAGACCACCGCCGTATCCCCGCCCACCACCACCCATCCCGCAGGCGCCCCGATGGCACCGGCCCGCGCCTTCTGCTCGGCCAGACGACGCACATAACGCGCCGGGGATTCCTCGGGGAGCCGCCGCTCGTCCACATCCACGGCCCGGCCCACCACCGGAAACCCCAGCCAGGTCACCAGGTCTCGCCGTCGCGGCGAGCCTGAGGCCAACACAATGCCTGCTGCCTGGTGCATGCTTCCTTCCCTCGCTCGGATGGGCTTAACGAACACAGGGCGCAGAAACCGCCTCCCGACGGCGCCTGGCCCTGTGTTGGTTACGGCGTTGCCGGCTTACTGATGATGCACATGCCCGTGGGCAAGTTCCTCAGGGGTGGCTTCGCGGATGCCGACCACCTTGATCTGGAAATGCAACTCCTTGCCCGCCAGGGGATGGTTGAAGTTCAGGCGCACCGTCTCTTCACCCACCTCTTCGATGAAGGCATCGAACACCTGCCCATTCGGATCCCGCAGTTGGATCCCTACCCCAGGCTCCAGAGGAATCTCCGGGGGGAATTCGCCTTTGGGGACCTCCATGAAGGCCTCAGGGTTGGGTTGACCATAGCCTTCTTCCGGGGGGATGGTCACTTCTTTGCTCTCGCCCACGGCCATACCGTAAAGTTCCTTTTCCAAACCGGGGATGATGTGCCCCTGGCCCTGGATAAAGTCAATGGGTCCGTGGCCCTCGGAGGAGTCGATCACCTCACCATTGACCTTCAAGGTGTACTCCAAAGAGACCACATCGTTGTCACGAATCATGCGTTTTTCCTCACTCATTCTTTTCTCCTTCAGGTGAATAAAACTTTGCGCCCGGAAGAAGGTCGGGCAGTCCCCCAAAGCACGCTTTGGTCCCTTCCTGCACACGACTTGCTCCGGTAGTCCAAGTGTAACACAAAAGCCAGGCAAAAGTCAGGTTTTGCGCCCGGTTCGTCCTTCGCGCGCCTTGACAAGGTGGCTTTCCCCATGGTAGGATGCCCTCACCTATGGAGAGACCTGTGGAAGCACCTTCCGGGCAAACCGGGCAAGAAAAGCCCCGCTTAGGCTGGCTCGAATGGGTGGCCCAACTGGGGCTGCTCGATTTCGTCGTCCGAGCCGGCAGCCATATCTTGCTGGTGTTGCTCATTGCCCTGGTGGCCTGGGGGCTGCGCCGGGCCGACCTGGATCAACTGTTGCGCCAGGGAGCCGCCCAGGCGGCGCAGGCAGCCGTCGAAAGCCGCCCCACCCCCACACCGACGACCATAGCCTCCTCCTGGGATACCCTTCCTCCTCTGCCCACACCGCTCCCCAGCGGGGTGACGCGCGCGGCCCTGCTGCACACCATCATCCCTTCCCGCCCCCGCTATGAGATCATCGAATACACCGTGCAGCCGGGCGACACAGTCTTTGGCATTGCCGAAAAATTCGGCCTCAAGCCCGAAACCATCCTCTGGGGCAACTACGATGTGCTGACCGACGATCCCCACCGCTTGCGTCCCGGTCAGGTGCTGCGCATCCTCCCGGTAGACGGCACCTATTACGAATGGCATGCCGGGGACAACTTCCGCGCTGTCGCCAAATACTTTGGCGTGGACCCACAGGTCATTGTGGACTTCCCCGGCAACCATCTCGACCCCGACACCTTTGACATCGACCACCCCAACCTGAAACCCGGCACCCCGTTGATCATCCCCGGCGGGCAACGCCAGTTCGTTTCCTGGAGCGCCCCTCAGATCACCCGCGAGAACCCCGCCGTGGCCAGCATCCTGGGCCCGGGGGCCTGTGGCGAAGTGTACGAAGGGCCTATTGGCACGGGCACCTTCATCTGGCCGACCACCCTGCACTATCTCTCGGGCTACGACTACTCGCCAGCCATCAACCACTTCGGCATCGACATCGCCGGGAAGACGGGCTACCCCGTCTATGCCGTGGACAACGGCGTGGTGGTGTACGCCGGCTGGAACGATTGGGGCTACGGCAATGTGGTGGTCATCGATCACGGCAACGGCTGGCAATCGCTTTACGCCCACCTGAGCGTCATCCGGGTCGCCTGCGGCCAGCCTGTCTACCAGGGCGACATCATCGGCAACATCGGCAGCACCGGACGCTCCAGCGGCCCCCACCTGCACTTCGAGTTACGGCACGCCAAATACGGCAAGGTCAATCCGTGGAATTTCCTGCCGTAAACTCTTGCCAAAGCCGGGCATCTCGGCTATAATTTGGCCCGCACGGGCGCGTAGCTCAGCTGGTTAGAGCGCGTCACTCACATTGACGAGGTCAGGGGTTCAAGTCCCTTCGCGCCCACCAAGCCCCCGAGACATCGGGGGCTTTCTTTTTTTCTACCCCTTGCCACCCTGGGCGAAATCCTCTATCATTCCCTGAGAGGGCTCCTCAAAACCCTCGCGAAAAGGCGGCAAGGCCGGCGCCCTTCCAATGCGCCATGCATTCCCAAAGGAGGAATTTCCATGAGCAAAACCTGGTTTGCCTGGCTCGTCCTGGCCCTCGGCGTCACGGTAGGCTGCTCCCTGCTGGGCGAGGTGGGAAAAAACACCCCTGCACCCACCTCCACCCGATCGGCTCCCGCGGCCACCGTGCTCTTCCAGGACGACTTTTCCAACCCCGATAGCGGCTGGGATCGGGTCAATGTCAAAGACGGCATGACCGATTACACTGAAAATGGCACCTACCGGATCCTGGTGAATCTGCCCAACACCGATGTCTGGTCCAACCCCGGCCTGACCTTCACCGATGTGCGCATCGAGGTGGACGCGACCAAAGTGGGCGGCCCGGATGACAACGATTTCGGCGTCCAGTGCCGTTACCAGGACGCCGACAATTTCTACTTTTTCATCATCAGCAGCGACGGCTACTACGCCATCGGTAAAGTGAAGAACGGCGAGCAAACCCTGCTTTCCGGCGAAAGCATGGATTACAGCGACGCCGTTCTCCAGGGCGCGGCCACGAACCACCTGCGGGCCGACTGCGTGGGGTCGTATCTGGCCTTCTATGTCAACGGGACGCCTCTGACCACCGTGGAAGACAGCGACTTCACCCAGGGCGATGTGGGCTTGATGGCTGGCACCTTTGACACGCCCGGCACCGACATCCTCTTCGACAACTTCACCGTGCTCCAGCCCTGAGGGCCCTTCCAGGCCACGGAAAAAACGCACGGGGTGGTGTAATGCCCCGTGCGTTTTTAGTTTGCGACAACCCAGGAGGGTCAGGAAAGGGGCTTGCCCAACCGCGCCCGCTCCTCTTCCACGATGGAGGGGTCCAACTTGCGGAACAAGGGCCTGGGTTTGGCGATGGGCTGACCGGGGGACAACCGGCTGGGCTCCCAGCGACCGCTGGCCCCTTCGGGCAGATAGCGCAACACCGTATGCCCACCCAACTCGTCCTGCACCGTTTCCACCACCTGGCGGCCAAACAGGGGTTGCTCGTAGCCCAGGGCGCGATGGAGCGCCTCACTGGTGTGGGGCAAAAAAGGCGCAAACAGGATTTTGAGATTGTCAATACAACGCAGGGCGGTATAGACCGAGGTGGCGGCAGCGTCCTTGTCCTGCTTGATCTCAAACCAGGGCGCCACGCGATCCAGGTACTTGTTCACCTCGGTGGCCACGCGCATCACCTCGGTAATGGCCGCTTTGAGACGCACCCGTTCGATAAGATCGCCCACGGTTTCAAAAGCCGCTTCCACCGTGGCCAGGATTTCTTTGTCTTGTGGACGCAACGCCGCGGGTTGAGGCACTTTCCCCTGCCAATGTTTGAAGGCAAAGGAGAGCATGCGGTTGGCCAGGTTGCCCCAGGTGCCCACCAATTCCCCATTGTTGCGCCGTAAGAAGTCCTCCCAATCCCAATCCGCGTCGCGGGTTTCAGGCATGTTCACCGTGAGGTAGTAGCGCAGCGGGTCGGGGTCGTACCGGCTGAGGAAGTCCAGGCCCCACACGGCCCAGTTGCGGCTGCCCGAAATCTTGCGACCCTCCAGGTTCATGAACTCGTTGGCAGGAACATCGTAAGGCAGCACCAACCGCTTGCCCTCTACACCGGCGAACAGCCGACCGAAGGCTTCGCCGGCCGCAATCAACTGTCCCGGCCAGATGACCGCATGGAAGGGGATGTTGTCCTTGCCGATGAAGTACACCGTCTTGGCTTCGGGGTTGAACCACCAGGCCTGCCAGGCATCGGGCTGGTCGTTGAGCAGGCTCCACTCCACCGCCGCCGAGAGGTAGCCGATCACCGCCTCGAACCACACATACATCCGCTTGTGCTCCCATCCTTCCACCGGCACCGGGATCCCCCACTCCAAATCGCGGGTGATGGGACGGCCATGGAGCCCCTCGGCCAGAATCTGCCCTAAGGACTGTCGCACCACATTGGGGCGCCAGTAAGCCTTGCGGGATTCCAGAAAGGCCACAATGACCGGCTGTAGTTTGCCGAGGTCCAGGTAAAAATGCTCGGTTTCCCGCAGTTCCGGGATGGAACCGTCGATTTTACAGCGGGGATTGATCAACTGGGTGGCGTCCAGCAAACTGCCGCACTTGTCGCACTGATCCCCGCGCGCCTGTTCGTAGCCGCAAATCGGGCAGGTGCCCTCCACATAACGGTCGGGGAGAAAACGATTCAGCGTGGGCGAAAACCATTGCTTTTCTTTTTTGGTGTACAGGTAACCGTTCTCAAGAATGGCCCGGAAGATGGCCTGCGAGACCTTGAAGTGGTTGGCCGTGTGGGTGCTGGTGAAAAGGTCGTAGGTGATCCCGGCCTTCTGGAAGAGTTCGAGAAAACTTTGATGGTAGCGCTTGTACACTTCCTCGGGGGTGACGCCCTCCTCATCGGCGCGCACGGTGATGGGCGTACCGTGAGCATCGGAGCCGGAAACCATCAACATCCGGTTGCCTTTAAGACGATGATAACGGCTGAAAATGTCAGCAGGCAGATACGCCCCGGTTAGGTTGCCGACATGGATGAACGCATTGGCATAAGGCCAGGCTACACCAGCTAAGACATGTTCGCTCATACCTACCTCCTCGAAATGTAGAGCAATTATACCCGCTCCAGCAGAGGATGCAGACGCAACGCAAAGGGCCGGCTCTGAGGCCGGCCCGTGTTTCCGGGGGAAGCCAGGCTTCCGCCACACGACCGTGCGGGCTTCACGGTCGTCCCGGAGGAATCATCGACATCATCATCGACAAACAACGGCTGGTCAACATAGGCGTTTTCTCCAGAGCCGTTGAGGTCAGAGATAGTCCTTCAACTGCCGCGCCCGGCGGGGATGGCGCAAACGCCGCAGGGCTTTGTTTTCGATTTGCCGGATGCGCTCACGGGTCAGGCCAAATTTCTGCCCCACCTCCTCCAGGGTGTAGGCCCGTCCGTTTTCCAACCCGTAGCGCAGTCGTAAGACCATGGCTTCGCGGGGTGGGAGTGTGGCCAGCACCTCTTCCAGTTTTTCGCGTAACAGGTTGCGATAGGCCATCTGGGCCGGGCCGGGCGTTTTGCGGTCTTCCACGAACATACCCAACTCCGACTCCTCATCGTCGCCCACGGGCGTCTCCAGGGAAAGCGGAAGCCAGGACACCTGCATCATCCATTGCACTTTGCGTTCGGGAAGGTCCAACGCTTCGGCCAACTCGGCCGGCGTGGGCGGACGCCCCAATTGCTGTTCCAACTCCTGGGCCTTGCGGTACATGGCCCGTATGCGGTCGATCATGTGCACCGGCACGCGAATGGTGCGCCCATGATCCGCAATGGCCCGGCTGATGGTCTGGCGAATCCACCAGGTGGCGTAGGTAGAAAAACGAAAGCCGCGGCGATAGTCATACTTGTCCACGGCTTTCATGAGTCCCAGATTCCCTTCTTGAATCAGGTCGGCAAAGGAGACTCCATGCCCGATGTACCGTTTGGCGATGCTGACCACCAGGCGTGTGTTGGCCTTGATGAGATGTTCTCGGGCCGCCTGGGCGTCACGGATCACCACTTCCAGTTCCCGCCGCCGTTTTTTGTGCCGTCCGTTGAGTTGCTGCAACTCTCGCAGGGCTTCCCTCCCCCGCTCGATGCGCTTAGCCAGGGCGATTTCCTCCTCGTGGCTTAGCAGAGGCACCCGGGACATTTCCTTGAGGTACTGCCCCACGGGGTCCACCTCGTCCTCTAAGGGCAGCGATTCCACCGTGTCCAGGATTTCGATGCGCCGCTTTTCCAGTTCCCGCAAAACCTTCAGCAGGACCTCCGGCTTGCCTTTGGGGCAAACCTCCATCACATCTTCCGTGGTCAAATAGCCCTGCACTTCGGCTTGCTCTAACAAAAAGGCCAATGCATCCTCGTAGGCTTTGCCAGGCAAGGACATCAGCGGTCTCCTCCTCCCGCAGGTACTACTCCCCCAAGAGGGTCTTCAACACGGCCAAACGTGGGTCGATCTCCTCCAGATCGTGATGGCAAACGGTTTCGTGCTGGTTGGCCCCACAGACCGGGCAAAGGCCCCTGCAATCCGGGCGGCACAGGGGCTGGATGGGGACTTCCAACCACATGTATTCCCGCACCAAAGGGGCCAGGTCCACCACCCCGCTCTCAGGGAAAAGCAGGGTGGATTCGGTGGCCTGTCGAGGGGAAAACGCGTATAATTCGGTAAACTTCACCTGCAGCGGAAGTTCAAACGGCGTGAGACAACGCACACAAACCGTGGGCGTCAAAGCCTGCATTTCCACCTGAAACAACAGCCCCTGCGTAGCGCGGGAGACCACGGCAACGCCCCCTATTTGCCGCAAGACCAGATCCTCCAAACGAATCTCGGGGATGTCAAAAACAAATTCCCGGCTGTAGCCGACAGCCTCGTGAGCGATAAAGCCCACATTCAGCCGGAAGAGTTGACGATATGGGTTCATTGAACACCGCACAATGTGGAG
>DUEP01000122.1 GCA_011176535.1 Anaerolineae bacterium
AAGCAAAAAAAGATACGCCAAGCGCTGGGAAATTTGCATCCCCTGTAAAACCGCCTGCCAGCGCAAACTCGAAAGCCAAAACCCGGCCCAAAAGCACAACACAGGGCCGATCAAATATCCCCATTGACCTCGCTGAATGACCTGCAGCAGCCCCCCCCAGTCAAAACGCCAGAAGAGCAGGCCGAGCAACAGCATCGAGAGCACGATGCGAAAAAACCAAAAAAGTTTTCTTTGCAACGCTCCTTGAGAGACCATGGTCACCTTGCTCTCTTTTTGCTAAACTCGTTCTCCCTTTCTTCCCGACACACAAACTCGTTGCAACCGGTTGGCACGGGGGCCTGCAAGACGCGCAGCACATGAAACCCCAGGTTTCCCAATAACTTTCGCATCTCTGAGATACTGGCATATTCATAAGGATACCCCCCCAACCAATCCACCAGGTTATGGAAGAAATCCATCCCTCTTCGCACCTTAAACGGATTCCGCCGTGTCACCAGGGCTTTGGCCAAAAGGATCACAGGAGCAAAGCCCCCCACCAACCCTCGCTGCCCCCAAACAGGAAGCAAATTGTACCCTCGTTTAATGAGCTTCCAAAAAGGCGAAGACCAATGGCGGTTGTAAATCGCCACCACAAAAAGCCCCCCTGTTCTGACCCGGGCCGCTGCTATCCGCAAGGCGCGACGCATATCACCGGTATGATGAAGCACTCCCCAACTATACACAATATCAAAGGTGTCCAGGGCCTCCATGGCGGTTTCGTCCAGCACCGAAACCTGGCGAAAGGTCAACGGCGCATCGGGCGCCCAGCGACGCGCGTTATCCTGTGAAGTGCGTACAGAGACCGGATCGATGTCAATTCCTACCACCTGTCGGGCCCCCAGTTGAGCAGCGGCAATAGAAAACAACCCACTGCCGCAACCGATGTCCAAAAAAGTGTGGTCTTCCAGACTTTCCATATCCAACAACCGTTGAAGCGAAGCCCGAGCCTCCGCCAACTGGGTCTCCGTCAGATGCCGCGAGAAGGACGCCCAATTCTCTCCAAAGCGAAAACGCACCTCTGAAGTCATGAAGAGTTCTCCCTCACCCTTATTGTTGTGCCCACCACATCGCCCATACGGCCAACGCCCATAAACGTTTGCCGTGGTCTTCACGGCCCGTTGCATGTTCCTCTACCAAGCGCGCCACCACCTCCCGGCGAATCCAGGGGCGCAGGGGGCTGGCGTCGCCGAGCAACAACTCCTGCATCCAGGGGCGTAACGGCCCCCGTAGCCAGGCGCCCACCGGCACCCCAAACCCTTGCTTTCCCCGGCGCAGGATCTCCGGTGGGAGTTGGTCGGCAAAGGCCTTGCGCAGGGCCACCTTACCCGTCAACCCGCGCACCTTCCATCGTTGGGGCAGCCGGGCCGCCCAGGCCATGAGTTCGTGATCCAGGAAAGGCGAACGCCCCTCCAGCGAAGCGGCCATGGTCATCCGGTCCGCCTTGACCAACAAATCGCCGGGCAAGTAGGTGTGCACGTCGGCATACAGGGTGCGGTCCAACAGGCTCTCGGCCTGGGCCACGGTGAAGTGCTCCACCAACCAGGTCTCGGCCCGGCGGGGCGTCAGCCAGGCACGGTGCTCTGGCCGCCACAGGGCCTCCCGCAGTTCAGGGCCGAAATACGACCCCCAACGCAGCAGGCTGGCCCTGGGGTCCACCTGTGGCAACTGGGCCAGGCGCTTGAGGCCGTTGACCAGGCTGTGTCCTACCGGGCGGTCGCCCCGGTCGGGCAAGTACCGTACCAGCCAGGGTACCACCCCCTGGGTGAACCAGCGGGGCAGGCGCAGATAGCGGTTCGCCCAGGGATCCCACCAATAACGGGGGTATCCGGCGAAGGCCTCGTCGCCGCCATCGCCGTTCAGAGCCACGGTCACATGCTCACGGGTCAGGCGTGAAAGGTGGTAGAGGGGCAACACCGAAGGGTCCGCCAAGGGCTCACCCAAGTGGGCCACCAGGGTCTCCAGAGTGGAGGGAATATCCCCGTAGGTCAGCACAAACTCATGGTGGTCCGTGGCAAACCGCTGGGCTACAGTGCGGGCATGGGCCAATTCCGAAAACGCCTCTTCCTCAAAACCCACCGAAAACGTCTTCACAGGCCCATTGCCCAACGCTGCCATCACGGCCACCATGATGCTGGAGTCCAGGCCACCGCTGAGGTGCGCTCCTAAGGGAACGTCGCTGATCAGTCGCAGGCGAACGGCCTCGCGCACCCGTTCACGCAACTCGGCCAACAAGTCGGCCTCCGACAGCGTCCATTTGGGCGTGTAGTGCAAATCCCAGTACCGCTGCACCTCCAGGCGCCCTTCGTGCCACAGCAGCAGATGGGCCGCCGGAAGTTTGTACACCCCCTGATAAGGCGTCAGGGGTTCGGGGATGTACTGCAGAGCCAGGTAAAGGTCCAGGGCTTCGAGCGAAACCTCAGGGGTCCGGGACAGGACGGTCAACAGGGCCGGAAGTTCTGAGGCAAAGTACAGGGTGCCGTCCTGGACAGTATAATACAGAGGCTTCTGGCCCAAACGGTCGCGGGCGATGAACAGGCGGCGGCGGGGCGCGTCCCACAGGGCAAAGGCGAACATCCCCCGCAGATGGTGTACGCATTCGGGGCCGTACTCCTCGTACAGGTGGACGATGGTCTCAGTGTCGGTGCGGGTGCGGAAGCGGTGCCCTCGCCGGATGAGGTCTTTGCGCAATTGGGGGAAGTTGTAGATTTCGCCGTTGAAGACAATCCAGAGGGACTTGTCCTCGTTAGGGATGGGCTGGTCGCCAGTTTGCAGGTCAATGATGGCCAGACGGCGCATGGCCAGACCGACGCCGGGGGCAAAGTGGAACCCCTCGCCGTCGGGGCCCCGATGCACTAACCGGGCGTTCATCTGCCGCACCTTTTCCTGGATCTCAGTGGTGGATGCCGCGCCCGTAGAAAGGCCCAACCCACAAATACCACACATCACCGCACCTCACGGAAAAGGTCCAGATACTGCTGCGCCGTGGCCTCCCAGGTGAAGTGCTCCATCACCCGTTGGCAGGCGGCCACGCCCAAACGCTGTCGGAGGGAGGCATCGGACAACAGGCGGAGCAACGCCTCACGCAGCGCTGTCGGGTCGTCCCTGGGCACCAGCACGCCCACTTCAGGGGCGACCAACTCCTCATTCCCGGCGATGCGGGTGGCAAGCACTGGCAGCCCTGACGCCATGGCCTCCAACACCGCGTTGGGCATCCCCTCGTCGCGGGAAGGGAAAACGAAGAGGTTGGCCTCCCGGTAAAAGGCCGGGATGCGCTCCGGGGGGTGCCACCCGGCAAAGGTCAGCCGTTCCTTCAAGCCTCGTTGGGCGGCCAGGGCCTCCAGGGCAGGGCGATAGGGGCCGTCGCCCACCAGGGTCAGGTGCCAGGGCAGCGTCTCGGGTACCCCGGCCAGGGCCTCCAGCAGTACATCCAGCCCCTTCTGATACACCACCCGCCCCACAAAGAGCAACCGCGGTGGGGCCCAGGCCCGCTTTTCCGGCGGGGCAAAACGCTGCGGGTCCACGCCGTTGGGGATAACCCGGATGGGCACCGTGGGGTCAAAGCGCCGGGCCAGGTCACGCAACCCTTGACTGTTGGCCACCACGGCCGCCGCGCGACGCCACACCCGCCGCAACACCGGGCCGATGAGGCGATGGTAGGTGGCGAAGTCATAGGGCCGAAAGCCAGGTACATCGCCCCCGCGCAGGGCCACCACATAAGGTACCCGTAGCCCCGGCGGCAGCGCCCAGGCGATAATGCCGCTGGGGGCGCCGAAGAAGGCCAGGATGACATCGGGGCACCAATGGCGCACTAGGCGCACGGTCTGCACCCACCCGCTGAGGACGAAGGCGCTCTGCTCCAGCGCGCCGGAGCGGTCGGGCCGCCGCCGCAACGCCGGGATGCGCACCACCCGCACCCCAACCTGCTCCTCTTGGCGGGGCAGGGTGCCGTAGCGGACGGTCAACACCGTAACCTCATGGCCCAAAGCCGTCAGGGCCTGGGCCAAGTGGCAGCTGGCATTGCCCGCCCCGCCGCCGATGGGAGGGTATTCGGGGTTGAGGAGCAGAATCCGCACGGGTTATTCCTTCCCGGCCCGGGACATGTTGAGCTCCCGCCGCACCGTGTAGGTGGGCTTTCCCTGGGCTTCATGATAGATGCGCACCAGCAGTTCGGCGATCAGCCCCATCAGGATGGATTGGAATCCCAAAATGATAAACATTAGGCTGAGTTGAAAGAGGGGCGATGTAAAAAGAGCAACCTCCCAAAATATACGGCGAAGCACGA
>DUEP01000123.1 GCA_011176535.1 Anaerolineae bacterium
AATTCCATGTTAATCCAAATTTGGTCCTTTTCGCAATTTCCCGAATCCTCCTGCCATCTCAACCTGCGCGAGGACGGGTATAATCATTCCATGCGAGGGTTCCTTTCGTTTGCCGTTTTCGTGGCTGGGGTGATAAGCCTGGGCGTTGAGTTTGCCGCCTCACGCCTTCTGGAAGCTGTCTTCGGGACGAGCAACCTGGTCTGGGCCGCCGTGATCGGCCTGATTTTGCTTTACCTGGCGGCGGGGTACTTCCTGGGGGGCAGGGTCGCCGACCGTTTCCCTGCCCCGACGGTCTTTTACCGGTTGCTGGCCTGGGGCGGGCTTATCGTGGCCCTGGTCCCTGTGCCAGCGCGCCCTCTGCTCTACCGCGCGGCGGCAGCCTTCGACCGGCTCCAATTGGGCCCCCTGCTGGGCGCTTTCGTGGTCGTGCTGATGCTCCTCAGTGTGCCCGTCACCCTGCTGGGGATGATCGCGCCGTTCGCCGTGCGCCTGGCCGTTCGCACCACTGAGGAAACAGGGCGGGTGGCGGGGAGGCTTTACGCCCTTTCCACCTTAGGCTCCTTCCTGGGCACTTACCTCACCGTGTTGTTGCTGATCCCCGGCCTGGGCACGCGCCGCACCTTCATCCTCCTCGGCGGGGTGCTGGTGCTGACCGGCATCGTTGGCCTGTTGCTCAGCAACCAACCGCGTTACGCCCTCCGTTTGCTCTGGATGCCTTTTCTGGTCACCTGGTTGTACTTTGGCTGGGCGCAAGGCCCCATCAAGGGCACCCCAGGGCAGGTTTACGAAGCCGAGTCGGCCTACAATTACATCGAAGTCATCGAGCGAGACGGCTACCGTTACCTGCGCCTCAACGAAGGGCAAGGCATTCACTCGGTGTACCATCCCACGGTGCTGCAATACAACGGGGCGTGGATGCATTTTTTGGCAGGGCCTTTTCTCAACGAACCCCCGTTCCTGCTCGCTGAAGTGCACCGCCTCGCCATTCTGGGCCTGGCCGGCGGCACGGTGGCACGCCAGGCCACGGCCATCTTTGGCCCCATCCCTATCGATGGTTACGAAATCGACCCAAAGGTGTTGGAGGTGGGCCGCCGCTACTTTGGTCTGGACGCCCTGCCCAACCTTCGCCCTTACGCCATGGACGCCCGGGTGGGCCTCCGGCGTTCGCCCTATCGTTACGATCTCATCGTGGTGGACGCCTACCGCCCGCCTTACATCCCTTGGCATCTGACCACCCGGGAGTTTTTCGGCGAAGTGTGGCAGCACCTGAGCACCCACGGCGTGCTGGCGATCAATGTGGGGCGGGCCGGTGAGGACCGTCGCCTGCAGGCTGCCCTCACGGCCACGCTCCTGCAGGTCTTTCCCACCGTTTATGCCATGGATGTGCCCGGCACGTTGAACACCATCCTCTACGCCACCGTTCAACCCGCCGATCCGGCCAACCTGGAGCAAAACCTGGCCCTCCTGTTGGCCAACCAACAAGGCGGCCCGCTGCTCTGGCAGGCCATCGCCGATGCAGTGGCCTATCCCGCCCCCATGCCGGTAGGAGACACGATTTTTACCGACGACCGCGCTCCGGTGGAAGCCCTGGTCAACGCCATGGTACTGGATTTCTTCCTCTGGGGGGAGATCCAAACCCTGGGGCCGGTGACCGAACCCTCAAATCCGGCAACCGGACCCTGAGGTCCGACTCCTCCCTCGGGGCAAGGACTCCCCCATCGATGGAGGCCCAATTCCGGAGGTCTGACTCATGCGCCAAGTCTTTTCCTGGCTGATCTCGCTGGCCGTCGTTCCGGTTCTGGTGGTGCTTGGCTTACGCCTGATGCTCACGCCCCTTTACATTCAAATCGAATATCGCCTGCCCGGCTTCCCCCCTGACCCCTACGGGTTCAGCCAGGCCGATCGGCTGCACTGGGCCGAGTTGTCCCGCCAGTACCTGCTCAACGACGCCCCCATTGCCTTCCTTGGTGACCTGCGCTTCGAGGACGGGGGGGCCGTGTTCAACGACCGCGAATTGCGCCACATGGCCGATGTCAAGCGGGTGGTCAAGGGCGCCCTGACCGTGGGGTACGCGGCCCTGGCCTTCGTGCTGGTCCTGGGGCTTTGGGCCTGGCGTAGGGGTGAAACGGCTTTTTATCGTCATGCTCTGGCGCGCGGCGGCTGGCTGACCATGGCCTTCGTCGGCCTCATTGTTCTCTTCTCCGTCGCCGCTTTCAATGTGTTCTTCGTCGCCTTTCACCGCATCTTCTTTGAGGGCGATACCTGGCTCTTCAATTATTCCGACACCCTCATCCGCCTCTTTCCCGAGCGGTTTTGGCGCGACGCCTTCCTCTGGGAGGGTGGCGTGACACTGGGTTTAGCCTGGATTCTCACACGGCTTACCCCCCTTGGGCTCCTACCTCTCCTCCGCCAGGGTGAGGGTGGGGGTTGACGAGCATGCCGCGATGAAAACCATTTTCATCCCCTTGGAACCTCATGACGACATTCTTTCGGTGCTGGATCGCCTGAACTGGGTGAAAGGGCATCGAGCGTTGTTGCTCTGGCCCGAAGAAGGCTGCGGGCTGGAAACCCGTTTGGATTTTGTGCGTTTGGTGCGCCGGGCGCGGGCGTTGAACCTCCGCCTGGCGCTGGTGACCACCGACCGGCGAATAGCCAGTCTGGCCCAGGCGGTGGGTCTGCCAACCTTTGCCTCCCGCGAAGAGGCCCTGCGGCGGCCCTGGGCGCGCCGCCGACG
>DUEP01000124.1 GCA_011176535.1 Anaerolineae bacterium
CAGGCCCTGGTTGGTGCAAATGTTGGAGGTGGCCTTCTCCCGGCGGATGTGCTGCTCGCGGGCGGTGAGGGTGAGCACATAGGCCCGCTGGCCGCGATGGTCCACCGTCTGTCCGACCAACCGACCGGCCATCTTGCGCACGTACTTCTTGCGCGTGGTGAAGATGCCCAGGTAAGGGCCGCCGAAACTGAGCGGGATCCCCAGGGGCTGGCCCTCGCCGGTGACGATGTCGGCCCCCATCTCGCCCGGCGGCTTGAGCAGCCCCAGGGCCAACGGGTTGACCGAGACGGCCAGTAACGCGCCCCGGTCGTGCACGGCTTCGGCCAGGGTGGTCAGGTCATAAATCCGGCCAAAGAAGTCCGGGTATTGCACCATGACCAGGGAGGTGTTTTCGTCCACCAGGGGGAGCAAAGCGTCGGGGGCCTGGGCCGGGTCCAGGTCCTCGCCCACCACCTCTAACGGCGTCCCGGCCATGTAGGTATGGATGGTCCGACGATACTGGGGATGCAAAGCCGGGGAAAGCACCACGCGGGTGCGTTTGCCGCGAAAGAGATGATAGGCCATGTTCACCGCCTCGGCCGCCGCGGTCGCGCCGTCGTAATGCGAGGCGTTGGACACCTCCATGCCGGTCAGCGCGCACATCAGGCTCTGGTACTCGAAAATGGCCTGCAGCGTGCCCTGGGAGATCTCCGGCTGGTAGGGCGTGTAGGCGGTGTAAAACTCGCCGCGGCGGAGCACGGTGTCCACCACGGCGGGGATGAAGTGGTTGTAGGCTCCCGCGCCCAGAAAGGAGATCAGGTCCCGAGTGGTCTCGTTGGCCGCGGCCAGGCCCTGCATCTCCTGGGCTGCCTCCAACTCCGTGAGCGGCCTGGGCAAATCTAAGTCGGGAAAGCGGAACTTTTCGGGCACATCGGAGAACAGGTCGGCCACCGAATCGACCCCGATGGCCCGAAGCATGGCCTTGCGCTCGTCCGGGGTATGGGGCACAAACATCACACCCTCCTCACAGAAAACATCCACGCGCGGCCCCCCATCGCCGCGCGTGGCCTTCCGCTCAACACCTACTCGCGCTCCTCACAGTAGGCCTGGTAAGCCGCCGCGTCCATTAGACCGTCCAACTCGGATGGGTCGGCGATCTCCAACTTGATCAGCCAGGCTTCGCCGTAGGGGTCTTCGTTGATTTTTTCCGGCGCGTCGGCCAGGGCCTCGTTCACCGCCACCACCTTACCGCTGACCGGGGCGTACACATCGGCGGCCGCTTTGACCGATTCGATGGTGGCAATCACATCGCCCTGCTTGACCTCGTCGCCTTCAGAAACCACGAACTCCACATAGACCACATCGGACAGTTGGTCCTGGGCGTAATCCGTCACGCCTACCGTGCCGTCAGCGCGAATCCATTCGTCGTTTTTGGTGTATTTCAGTTCCTGGGGGATTTCCATAACAACCTCCTCGAGCCACAAGATGAACCACGAACAGGCAAAAAAGCACCCTCAACGGCCCTTTTCAGGGGGAGGGTGCCCTCTGTCCACCGGCCTGAGAGATGCACACCCGCATGGGTGTTTGCCCCTTCGGCGGCGCGGCTGCCCGCGCGCTCTCCAGAGGGTGTCCGACGCCGGAGTCCTTTTACCTGAGAGATTCACCGAGACCGCGCGCCCCGGTTTGCCCCTTCGGTGCCCGCCTGAGCGGGTCTCTCCCCCGGCGCCGTTGGATTGTCTGCCTGGCCCCTGTGGGCCCTTTCATTCTACCGGAGAAGCGGGGGAAAAGTCAACCATCCGGCCAAATTCCTCCTTGACAAAATAGAACATTTGTTCTAAAATAAACCCGCTTCAAGATGCCTTTCTTGCTCCGCCTTTTCACCTCTCATTCGCCTTTCCACACCCAGGAGGTAAGCCATGTCCAGCCGTTTCTTTCGCCACATGTCCGTGTCGGCTCAACGGGGGCTGCTCTTTGGCGGGCTCATCCTCACCGCCTTGCTGTTCTTTGAGGTCTTCAACTATTCAACCACCGACTTCGCGCTCCAGGATTTGCTGGGCGACATGCGCTTTTTGGGCATCCGTTGGTCCACCATCCTCGCCATCGCCTTTTGCGGCATCGACTTCGCCGGGATCGCCCGCATCTTCACGCCGGAGCAAGGTCGCGAGGAGCCGATCGAAGTCTGGTATCTCTTCGGCGCCTGGCTGCTGGCGGCCACGATGAACGCCATGCTCACCTGGTGGGGCGTCAGCGTGGCCCTGGTGAACCACATGCCGGAAGGGAGCCAGGTGCTCAGTTACCACACCATCACCCGCGTGGTGCCCATCTTCGTCGCCGTGCTGGTGTGGCTGATCCGCGTGATGATCATCGGCACCATCTCGGTGGCGGGCGAACGCCTCTTCACCGTGGGCGAAGCCAGCCTGGCCCCTCGCCGGGTCCGCAGCACGCCCACACGCACGCCGCGCACCGCACAGCGGGCCATGCACGCTTCCAGCGCCGCCCGGCGCGTGAGCACGCCCGCCACCTCCGCCGCAGAGCCGCAGTACGAACCGCTCTACGCCGAAGGACGCGCCAGCAGCCCCGCCGCCCGTTTCTGAAACCCCAGGCCAAACCTCTCTCCGCCCCATCCTCAAAACGCACCGAACCCCGTCAGCCATCCTTCAACAGGCGTTCGGTGCGTTTTGGCGTTCCGTCCGCAACGCACGTTTTCAGCCATCGCCATCGCTCTTCTGAACCCACACCTTGGCGGTTGGGGAGATCGACGGCAGACCGCACACTCCTTTCAGCGGACAGGTGGAGCAGGGGGTGTTGAGGCCGCAGGTCGGAGCCACTGGGCTCACCCTCCCCTGGCGTTCCAGGGTGTCCAACATGGCGCGAACCAAAGCGGGGCTGGTGTGGAGCCGCCGGGCCAGCTCATCCACCTGCAAGACCTTTTCTTCTTCCACTAGACGCACCAATTTGCGCAACATGACTTCGCTCACCATCCCAACCCATGAGCGGCCAGATAGACCAGCCAGCCCACGAAAAAGGAGAGGAAGAGCAGCAACCCCACGCTCAGCAAGCTCCAACGGGTGCCGGCTTCCTCCCGAATGGTACTCAGCGTGGCAGCGCAAGGGATGAAGAGCATTTGCACCACCAAAAAAGATAACGCCCCTGCGGGCGAAAGAGTCTGCGCCACGCGCTGCGCCAGGCTAGTCCCTCCTACGCCATACAACACACCCAAAGAGGCGATGGTGTTCTCCTTGGCCAGAAAACTGCTCAACAGAGCAGTCATGAGCCGCCAGTCTGGCCACCCCAGGCCGTGCCCCAGCCAGGCCAAGCCACGGCCAATCGCCGCCAGCCAACTGGTTTCAGGGTCACCGTGGGGGAAGTAGGACAACGCCCAGACCGCCACCGACACCCCGACAATCACCGTGCCCGCCCGTTGCACGAACGCCACCGTGTGGTGCCATACAGGCAAAAAGACATTGCGCAGGGTAGGCCGGTGGTAGAGAGGCATCTCCATGATGAAGGCGCTTCGCTCGCCGTGGTACACCAGCCGATTGATGAGCACGCCCAAACTCATCAACACCAACATATTGATGGCCACCAAACCCCACACCACCAAGGCCGCCCACCGCCCGAAAAAAGCCGGGGCCAGAAAAGTCACCACGGCCATCCGCGCCGTGCAGGGGACCAGAGGGGCCAGCAGGATGGTCAGCAGCCGCGCCCGAGGGCTTTCCACAATGCGCGCGCCCATCACCGCCGGCACATTGCAGCCAAAGCCCAAGAAAAGGGGCAGGAACGAACGACCATGCAACCCCATCCAATGCATGAAACGGTCCATCACATAGGCGGCGCGGGCCATATAGCCCACATCCTCCATAAATGCCAATATGGCAAAGAAAACCGCCAAGATGGGCAGGAAGGAGAGCACCGTGCCCACACCGGCCACCAGACCATCGACCACCAACCCCTGAAACCAGCCAGGAGCACCGGCCAGTGCCCCGCTTAGCCAGGCTCCCAATTGTTCTATCCAGCCCGTCATCCACTCCACCATCGGAAAGCCCAGGGCGTAGACGATACCATACATGGCCCCCGAGATGGCCAGCAGCACGAGCAGCCCCCAGAAAGGGTGGGCCGCCACGCGGTCCAACCGATCGGTGAGGGTCAACACGCCCATACGCGGTTGGGCTACCGCGGCGCGAATCATGCGCCCCACCCAGGTGTAACGTGCTGAGGCCACATCCAGGAAGGCGTCCTCATGCTGCAACAACAACGGGTGGATCTGCTCCCACGCCTCGGGTGCCCGCTGGCGGACGAACGCGGTCAGTTCGGCATCGCCCTCCAGCAACTTGAGCGCCAGCCAATCCAGCGGATAGTCCTCGGCCAGCGAGGGAGGCAACGCCCGGCGAATGGCCTCCCAGATGGGGCGGTGCTCCGGCCCCAATTCGGGCAGCACCGGCTGCAGCCTTTCGGGGTGCTCGACCACCTGAAGCGCCGCCTCCAACAGTTCCCGCACGCCCTGGCCCTTGGCCGCCACCATGGGCACTACGGGGATCCCCAGGGCGGCCTCCAACACATGGGGCTCCACGCCAATGCCGTGCTGCTCCGCCACATCCACCATGTTCAGCCCCAGCACCACCGGTCGGCCCAGGCCTAACACCTCGGCCAGGAGATACAGTCCGTACTCCAAGGAAGCCGCACTCACTACCACGACCACCACATCGGGCTTCTCCCGGAGGATATACTCGCGGGCGATGCGCTCTTCTTCGGAATTCGCCGTCAGACTGTAGGTGCCGGGTAAGTCCACCACCACCCAGCGGCGCCCGGCGTACTCCACATAGCCGAACTTTTGCTCGACCGTCTTCCCCGGCCAGTTTCCCACATGTTGATTCAAGCCCGTGAGCACATTGAAAACCGTGGATTTCCCCACATTCGGCTGGCCAGCCAGCGCCAACACCAGGGGCCGGGTGGCCCGCTCCTCATCAGGCAGCGCGTTCAGGCTCACCGTCTTCATGGCTTCGACGTCCATTGATCACCTCCACGAAAATCCGCGCCGCCTCGCCCCGGCCCAGCGCCACGCGCGTGCCATGAACTTGAACGATGATCGGCCCTACGCCCATATTGTGCCACACATGCACCTCAGCACCCGGCACAAAACCAAAAGTAGCCAAACGGGTGCGCAGGGTTCGACCTCCTTGAACATCCCTCACGCGAGCCTGCTCACCCGTGGCCAATTGATCCAACGACACATCTTGCGTGGCCGTGCGTGTCCGTAGCGACATCGTGACTCCTTGAAATCCAAGGGGAATTTTTATGAATTCGTTCATTATTTTACAACAAAAACACCGAAAGGGCAAGCTTTGCTTTCCTTTCAGGGCATGGCCCCATTATACCCCCACCAGGTTTCTTGTTACAATAGACCCAAACCGAGTCCCCCTGGGAGGTTCCCCCATGCCCGCGATGGACAAAATTTTCATCCGCAACCTGCGCGCCCGAGGCATCATCGGGGTCAACGACTGGGAACGCAAGGTCCAGCAGGAAATCCTCATCAACATCGAACTGTTTGCCGACCTGCGGTGGGCCGGCGAAAGCGATGACCTGACCCACAGCGTGAACTACCGCACCATCGCCAAGAAGGTACTGGCCCACGCCGAAAGCGCGGCCCGCTTCACCGTGGAGGCCCTGGCCGCCGACATCGCCCGCCTCTGCCTGGAAGAACCCGGGGTGGAGCGGGTGCGGGTGCGGGTGGAAAAGCCCGGCGCCGTGCGCTTCAGCGATTCGGTGGGAGTGGAAATTGAACGCCAGCGCACCCCTTGAAATCCCCGCCTACCTGCTCTTGGGGAGCAACATCCGCCCCGAGGTTCACCTGTCCCAGGCGCTGGACCTGCTGCGCCAGCGGGCGCAGGTGTTCGCCGTCTCCCGGGTCTGGGAAACCCCTCCCGTGGGTACCGACGGCCCGCTCTTCTACAACGCGGCCGTGGGCATTCTGACCAGCCTGCCCCCCGACGCCCTCAAGCGCCGCTTGCTGCGGCCCATCGAAGCCCAACTGGGCCGCGTACGCACGGGCGACAAATTCGCCCCTCGGCCCATCGATATCGATCTGGTGGTGTATGCCAGCGAAGTGCTCGACCCCGAAGTATGGCAATACGCCCACATCGCCATCCCGCTGAGCGAAATCCTGCCCGACCTGCGCCACCCTCAGACCGGCGAACCCCTGGCCCGGTACGCCGCCCGACGGGCTCAAGAGGCCGATTGCCGACCGGTCGCGCCGCCGGGCTGGCCCACGCTGTCCCGTCCTCCCCGACCGAGCAGGGCCTAACCGGGCCGGTCCCTGCCGCGTCCTTTAGAAGCGGACAGCCGGAAAGAAGAAGTTATGCTTTTGGGCGGCGAAACCGCCACAAAGCATAACCCTCTCTTCCTCAACCAGGAGGTTTATCCCCATGCGTGTGATGTTTCTCGCCGCCGAAGCCGTGCCCTTCTTCAAAGTAGGTGGATTAGGCGATGTGGTCGGTTCCCTGCCCCGCGCTCTCCAGGCCCTGGAGCCGGATTGGGACATCCGGCTGGTGCTCCCCCTGCACGACCATCTGGACCGGGAACGCTTCCCGCTGGAGCCCGTGGCCGCCTTCACCGTCCCCCATCGCAACGGGCCCATCCTCGCCGAAGCCTACACCACCGCCTGGGACCTCCCTGTGTATTTCATCAGCGGCGCGCCCATCCTGCTGGAAAGCAGCGTGTACGCCGCCCACCCTTCCCAGGACGGGCCTAAATACGCCTACTTCTCCCTGGCCGCGCTGGAACTGGCCCGCACGCTGGGGTGGATGCCCGATGTGCTCCACGCCCACGACTGGCACACCGCGCCCGCCGTCTATGCCGTGGCCCTGCGCCGGGAGCACGCCCCCTTCTGGGCGCATACCCGCACCGTGCTCACCGTGCACAACCTGCCCTACATGGGCCAGGGGGCTGGCCCGGCGTTGCAGGCCTTTGGCCTGCCCCCCGCGCCGGACGACAGCGGCCTGCCGGAGTGGGCCCGCGTGCTTCCTCTCCCGCTGGGCCTGTGGGCGGCCGACGCCATCACCACCGTCTCCCCCACCTACGCCCGCGAAATCCTCACCCCGGAACACGGCTGCGGCCTGGAAGCCTTCCTCCGCGCCCGCGCCGACCGGTTGACGGGCATCCTCAACGGGCTAGACACCACCTCCTGGGACCCGGCCCAAGACCCCGAGGTCCCGCACCCCTTCAGCCCGGAGGATCTGTCCCCCCGAGAGGAGAACCGCCAGGCCTTGCGGGACGAAGTGGGGCTTCCCCATCCTGCGGGGCGGGTTCCCATCCTGGGGGCAGTCAGCCGCCTGACCGAACAGAAGGGCATGGACCTCCTTCCCGCGGCCCTGTCTCGGCTGGAAGCGTACCCCTGGCAGGCCGTGCTGCTGGGCGCGGGCGACGAAGAGATCGCCACCGCGTGGCAGGCCCTGGACAAGCGCTACCCGGAACGGGTGAAGGTGATCCTGGGCTACAACCCCGGCCTGGCGCGGCGCATCTACGCCGGCGCGGACATGCTGCTCATCCCCTCACGGTACGAACCGTGCGGCCTGGTGCAAATGATGGCCATGCGCTACGGCTGCGTGCCCGTGGCCCACGAGACCGGCGGCCTGGCCGACACGGTGCTGGACTACGACCTGGCACCGCGGCGCAGCACGGGGTTCCTCTTCCCCGAGGCCACGGCCAAATCCCTGGCTTTCGCCCTTCGGCGGGCCTTCGCCGTGTTCGCCGACCCGCGCCGCTGGCGGGCCCTGCAACGCCGGGGAATGCGCCGCGATTTCTCCTGGCAGGCCTCCGCCCGGGCTTATGCGCAACTTTACCGCGCCCTCGCCCGCTAAAAAGCCCCGCTCAAAAGCCCAAAAGGCCCGGTGCCGGACACCTGATACTGGGGCACCTGCCCCAGGCATCCGGGCCTCAGGACATCCTCTGCAACGCCTCCAACGCCCGAAGCAAATCCTCCTGCCAGTGGGGGTTATCCTCATAGGGCAGCCAGTAGGCCCAGCGGCCTGTGCGTACCGGCGGCGGCAACGGGCGGAGCGCCCTGGCCGGGCGTGAGAGGCCCTTTTCGCCTGCGGGTCGGGGGTAACGCAGCACGATCTGCCCCGCCTCGCCGCCCACCGAGGCCAGCCCCGCCTTCTCGGCCAAAATCCGCACCCGCACCTGGTAGAGCAGGTTCTCCACCATCTCGGACAACGGCCCGAAACGGTCCCGCAACTCCTGGGCCAAAGCCTCCACCTCGTTCAGCGTGCGTAGTTCGGCCAGCCGCCGGTAGAAGGCCAGGCGCATCCACTGGTCCGGGATGTACGCACCCGGGATGCCCACGGCCAGGGGCAGTTCCACGCTCACCGTGGGGCGGTAGGCCAGGGCCTCGGCCGCCGGGTCGGGGGGCAGGCCCTGCTCCTTCCGCAGGCGGCGCACCGCCTCGGCCAGCAGGCGGGTGTACAGGTGAAAGCCCACCGCCGCCATGTGACCGTGTTGCCGGGTGCCCAACAGTTCCCCGGCGCCGCGGATCTCCAAATCCCGCATGGCGATGCTCAACCCGGCGCCCAGTTGGCTGTACTCGGCCAGCACCTGCAACCGCTGGCGGCCTTCGGGGGTGGGCGGCTTGCGGCGGTGGCGGAAGAAATAGGCGTACGCCTGCACCACGCCGCGCCCCACCCGGCCCCGCAACTGATAGAGTTGCGCTAAGCCGAAAGTGTCGGCTCGGTCCACGATGAGCGTGTTCGCGTTAGGGAAGTCCAACCCCGACTCGATGATGGTGGTGCTCAGCAGCACATCCACCTCTCCGGCGGCGAAACGCTCCATGACCTCGGCCAGTTGGCGTTCGGGCATCTGTCCGTGGGCTACGGCAATGCGTGCTTCGGGCACCAAGCGCTCCAGGTGGCGGCGCATGGCTTGGATGGTCTGCACGCGGTTGTGCACGAAAAACACCTGCCCGCCGCGGTCCAGTTCGCGCAAAATAGCCTGCCGCACCACATCGGGGTCGTAGGGCCCCACATGGGTGATCACAGGCAAGCGATCTTGCGGGGGCGTGTTGATGATGGAGATATCCCGCACCCCGGTCAGGGCCATGTACAGCGTCCGGGGGATGGGCGTAGCCGTCAGGGTCAGCACATCCACCGAGGTTCGGAGCCGCTTGAAGTGCTCCTTGTGAGTCACGCCAAAGCGTTGTTCCTCATCGATGATGAGCAGCCCCAGGTCCTTGAACTGCACATCGGGGGAAAGCAGCCGGTGGGTGCCGATGATGATGTCGATGGCCCCATTGGCCAGCCGGAAGAGGATATCCCGCTGCTCGGCCTCGGTGCGAAAGCGGGAGAGCATCTCCACCTCCACCGGGAAGGCGGCCAGACGACGGCGGAAGGTGTGGTAGTGCTGCTGAGCCAGCACCGTGGTGGGCACCAGCACGGCCACCTGCTTGCCGTCCATCACGGCCTTGAAGGCCGCGCGCAGGGCCACCTCGGTTTTGCCATAGCCCACATCGCCGCAGATGAGCCGGTCCATGGGCCGGGGGCTTTCCATGTCGCGCTTGACCTCGGCGATGGCGCGGGCCTGGTCCTCGGTCTCCTCGTAAGGGAAACTGGCCTCCAGTTCGCGCTGCCAGTCCGTATCGGGGCCGAAAGCGTGGCCCTGGGCCACCTGCCGGCGGGCATAGAGGTCGAGCAAATCGCGGGCCACCTGCTCCACGGCGCGGCGCACACGGGCCTTGACAGTTTGCCACTCGCCGGTGCCTAAGCGGGTGGGCGTGGGCGGGCGCTCGTCCGGGCCAATGTACTTGGTCAGCCGGTCGGCCTGGTGCACGGGCACGAACAGTTGGTCCCCCTCGGCGTACTCCACCAGCAGGTACTCCCGCTCCTGGCCTTCCAGGGTGCGGCGCACCAGCCCGGCGTAGCGCCCGATGCCGAAGTCCACATGCACCACCCAGTCGCTGGGCTTGAGGTCGGCGTAGGCGGCTTCGGGCGCCTCGGCCTTAGGCAAAGCGCGTCGTCGGGGGCGCGGGGGACGCCAGCCAAAGATCTCGCCGTCGGTGAACAGGTTCCAGGGGGACGCCGTCCCGCCGGGCACGAACCGGAACCCCTCAGGCAGACTACCGGACACGAAGACGACCGTGCCGGACCCCAGGGTTTGCATCTCGGCCCTTGGGGAAGGTGCCGTGTCCTCCGGTGCGGCCTGACCGGATTTAGGGCCAGAGACCGGGCCCTCAGAGGGCGGTGCCGCCCCAAGGCCCTCACCCCCAACCCCTCTCCCTCTGGGAAAGGGGGGCAGCGCGTCCCAATCCTCCGCGCCCTCTGCGCCTCCGTCCCTCTTTGTACCTTCTCCCCACAACTCCTTCAACCGCCCGGCCTGACGCGAGACCACCACCACCCGCTGCCCCTGGGCCACCAAAGCACGCAGATGCTGCACGAAGGCGCTCAGTTGACCGCCAAAGCGCGGCAGAGGGGCAAAGCGACGGGCCAGCGCCTCGGGCGGGGGGGTGATGGTCGTAGGGCCCAAAGCCAGCGTTCGGGCCGGGGGCAGGGCCTCGCACAACTCGTCCCAGGTGGCGTAGGGCCGGGGCGCGTCGGGCGACGGCGCCAGGCGCACGGCCTGCTCCTCCTGGGCGGCCACCGTATCGCGGAAAGCCTCCCAATCGTCCACCAGCACCAGCGCCCTGGGCGGCAGGTAGCCCAACAGCGTGGTGGCGTCGGGGTGCAGCGTGGGGATGAGGGCCTCGGTGGGTTCCGTTTCCCCATCCCCCGTAGGGGCGACCCGCCGGGTCGCCCCTACAAATTCCCGCGCCGGGGTGACCAGCACCACCTCCAACGGCTGGGTGCTGCGCTGGGTGGCCGGGTCGAAGGCCCGCAGGGTATCCACCTCATCGCCGAAGAAGTCGGCCCGCACCGGCTGGGGCGCGCCGGGCGGCCAGAGGTCCACGATGCCGCCACGATGGGCGAACTGGCCAGGCGCCACCACCGTATCCACAGCTTGGTAGCCCAACTGCACGGCGCGGCGGGCCAGGGCCACGGGCGAGAGGGCCGCACCTGCCTTGAGGCGCAGCGTGTGCTTGAGGAAAAGGCGCCGCGGCAGCGTGCGCCACATGAGCGCTCGCGCCGGGGCGATGACGAAAGGCGCGGGCGGCTTGGGGCCGGGCAACATCGAAGCCGCCAGGGTACGCAACACCTGCAAACGCTCATGGCGCGTGCGATCGTCCCAGGGAGCCTCCTCGTAGAACAGATGAGAAGGGTCGAGGAAGAGGAAAGTCGGCGCTTGGGGCGCCCACAACCGCGCCGCCCTCAGCAGCGCCAGGGCGTGATCCGCGCGGTCCACCACCAGCACCACGGGAACCTGCAAGCGGGCGTGCAGGACCAGGGCTATGGGCAAACGCGCCGCTTCAGGCAACAGCAGATGGGGCGGCTCCCCGGCTATGGGTTGAGGGGCGGGCAAAGGCTGCCCGGCCTGCAAAGCCGCGGCGATGCGCTCCAAAGCTGCATGTTGACGCAGCGTGGTCAGCAAATGGCCAAGCATGGTTGCGCTCGAAGCGGAAAGCCCACTCGCTCAGGCGGCTAGGCCGCGTCGCGGAAGAAACTCACCGCCAGCGCCCCCGGCCCGGCATGGGTAATGATGGCCGGCGGCAGGGGGGCGATGGGCACTTCCTCCAACCCCAGTTCGGCGGCCAGGCGTTCGGCCAGAGCCTGCGCCCGTTCGGGCACGGCTGCGTGCATCACCTGTAGGTGTCCTTCCCCCTGGCGCGGGTATTCGGCCACCACGGTACGGGTCAGGTAGTCCAGGGCACGGCGCAGGGTACGTTCTTTGTGATGCGCCACAATGACCCCGTCTTCCAGGGCCAAGATGGGCTTGATGCGCAAGGCCGTGCCCAACAGGTGCGCCGCTTTACCGATGCGCCCGCCTTGGGCCAAGTAATCCAGCGTATCCACCACGAAGTACAGCCGGTTGCGGCGGGCCATGTCCATCACCCGTTGCTCGAGGGTGTCGGCGTCCATCCCCTGCGCGGCCCATTGAGCCGCCAACTCCACCACTTTGCCCAGGGACACGGCGATAAGCCGGGTGTCCAGCACCCGGATGTCGGCATCGGGAAAATCCTGAGCCGCCACGGTGGCCGAGCGCACCGTGCCGCTGAGGTCGGTGGAAGGGTGAATGCACAGGACGGGCTCCCCGGTGGCGGTCAGGCGCTGGAAGACGGGTACAAACCAAGCGGGCGGCGGGGCGGAGGTCTTGGGCAGGCCCCGATGGGAGACCAGGTAATCCAGGAACTGCTCCAGGGTCAGGTCGCGGCCTTCTGCGTAAGTTTCCTCCCCCAGATGGATGACCTGTGGGATCACCGGGATATCATACTGCTCGGCCACTTCGGGGGGCAGACAAGAGGTGGTGTCGGTGACGATATGCACCATGAAAAGTCCTCCTCAGGGGTCACGGCGTCTCTTCCGGGCGGTTGATGAAATTCATGGCCGCGGGCAGGCCCTCGGAGATCCAGAGCAAGATACCCTCAACGGCCCGATCCAGCACCATGGCTAAGGTCTCTTGTTCGGCGGGCGAGAAGTCCTGCAACACATAATCGGCGGCGTCCATGCGCCCCGGCGGGCGACCGATGCCCACCCGCAGACGGGGGAACTCCTGGCTTCCCAGCCGCTGGATGATGTCGCGCATTCCCTTATGGCCGCCGTGACCGCCCTTGGGCCGCAGGCGCAGGGTGAAAGGGGGCAGGTCCAGGTCATCGTACACCACCAGCAGGTGGTCGAGAGGGATTTTGTAAAAGCGAAGCAAGGGGGCCACGGCCTGGCCGGCGAGATTCATAAAGGTTTGCGGCTTGGCCAGGATGAGGCGTCGCCTTTCATGGCGGCCCTGGGCAATGAGCGCCTTGTGCTGCATCCGGCCAAAGGGAGCTCCCAGCCGCTCGGCCAAACGGGAAACCACCAGAAAGCCCACATTGTGCCGGTTGCGCGCATATTGACGGCCCGGGTTGCCCAGGCCCACGATGAGGTAGTGGGGGAGATTCACGGCAAAAGTCATTCGCGCGCTCCAGAAAAAGGGGTATTCTGGGTCAGCAATTCGTACAACACCTGCCACTCGGAGTGGCGGGTTTGCTGCACTACCCGTTGCAAAATCGGGAACTCTTCTTGCAGCGACTCCAGGAAGGCCAGAGCCAGAGGATGCAACGGCACATCCTTGGCCCAGATGGCTTTGAGGTAACGCCTGGGCACTTCCCCATCGACCTCGATGAGGTGCAGTTCCTGGGTCTCCTCCGGAGAGAGGGCACAAACGGGGAGCAAGGTAATCCCCATTCCCTGAGCCACGGCTTCCTTGATGGCTTCGGGCGAATCCAGTTCGGCGACGATGCGGGGGCGCACTCTGGCCTGGCGCAACAGACGGTCCAGCCAGCGGCGGGTTTGGGATTCCTGCGTGCGGGCGACGAAGGGCTGTCCGTCCAGGGCCTGCAACGGGAGGCGCTGCTGCCCCAGCCAGGGTTCCCGCGCCGGGGTGACGATGACGAAACGGGTCTCGCGCAGCACCTCGTAAGCCACCTCAGTCTCGCCGGGCAACTCGCCCTCGATGAGGGCCAGGGGGAGCGCATGGCGGGCCACCTGTTCCACCAGGCGGGGGGTGATGGCCGTGCGAAGGTGAACCAAAACATGTGGGTGCCGTTGGTGAAAGCGATGGAGCCAGGCGGGCAGGCAATAGGTGGAGATGCCGGGGGTGGCCCCTAAGGCCAGACGCAGTTCTCCCGGCGGCTCGGCCGCGGTGACCTGTCGCTCGGCGGCCAACAACAGCCAGCGTACGGCCTGCGCATAGCGCAAGAGCACCTGACCTGCCGGGGTCAACCGCACCCCCTCCGGCGAGCGATGGAACAGACGCACCCCCAGGCCTCCCTCCAACTGGCGAATTTTCTGGCTTACCGCCGGCTGGGATAAAAGCAGCATCTCGGCAGCCTTGTTGAAACTGCCCTGTTCCACCACAGCCAGGAAGAGCTTCAACCACGAAGGGAGCAACAGCGAGGGGGACATGAAGCCTCCGTCCACGGTTCGAATGCACAGGCCCAGCTATAAGTTTCGATTATACCCCATCTAAACGATTGGGTCTAACGGTAAATCCGCCTTTTTTCCTACAATGATGCTGCCGTGCCTCCCGTCCCTTTCGCAAGGAAGATGTTTTGGAAGGTTCATGCATCTTTACGCCAAGGAGGAGTTCGTATGACCAAGTTCCAAAACGGCTATGCCGGTGTGGCGTGGATTAAACGCCAATGGCCCTGGTGGACCGCTGGGGTCCTGACGGCCTTGGCAGAAATCATCAATTTTCTCTTCCTTCCCCTGGGTCATCCCAAGCACAAGTTTATCGGCGTGACCAGCGGGATGGCCCGCATGCTGGCCGGGGTGGAAAGCACCCTCTTCGGGGGAAGCCTGATCGCCACCAAACCCGACTACCAGCCGGCCATCCAGTGGGTGATCATCGGGGCGATGATCGCCGCGCTGGTGTTGGCTTGGCTGGAGGGTGAGACGCGCGCCTGGGTGAAATACCCCAAGAAGATCCTGCTGTTCGTGGCTCTGGGGGCTTTCCTCTTCGCCATGGGCACCCGCGTGGCCGGAGGGTGCACCTTGCACCACCTGCTGGGTGGTTTCCCCGCCATGAACTTCAAGAGTTGGGTGGTGATGCTCTCGGCCACGATCGGCGCCCTCATCGGCTTCGTCATTTTGCGTAACCTCAACCTTTCTCAATACTTCAAGAGCCAGGAGACCTTGTGGTTCACCCTGGAAGCAGCCAAGCAAGGATGGGTAGATGGGCTCCCCGGTAGCGACAAGGTAAAGGAGTCGAAGGCCATCCGCTATGCCTTGTATGCCATCCTCCTGGTCATCATGGCCCTTATCGCCTACAACATCGTGGCTGGCAACGATTACGCCGTGCGTGTGTTTGGCGTGCCGTTCGAGAAAACCAAAATCTACGGCTCCATGCTTTCGGCCCGGAACCTGCCCAACATCATCATGCTGCTCATCGTGGGCGCTTTGCTGGGTGTGGCGGTGGCCAAGACCGGCTTCGGTACCGAATGCGGCCTGATCAACCCCGAGTTGGGCCGCGAGGCCGAGCAAGGCGAAAAGGCGGCCGCCCTCCGCTGGCGCATTCCCTACTCCCTGCGCACGGTGTTCATCTCTTACCAGCCCTTTGCGGCGCTGAGCCTGCACATCTTCCTCACCGGGCTGGTAATGTTCATCGCCTTCGCCTTCTTCGGCGTCATGGAAGGCCATCACTGGGCCACCGAGGCCTTTGCAGCCAAATACGTCGGTCCCTTAGGTACCGAATTCCACCGTGTGGGCACCTCCATCCGGGAGAACACCACCCTTTCTATGGACATCTTCGGCGGGCTGTTGCTGGGCCTGGGCACCATCTTCATGATCGGCTGTGAGTTCCGCAACTATGGCCGCACCGGGCTGCTCTACATCACCGGTCTGCTCATCTGGCCCTTCTTCTACCTGGGGTATCTGCCCTACACCCTGGCCCGGGATTTCTGGGACGGTTTGATGGCCAGCGGCCACTATGCCCCCACCACCTTCATACCCGCCTTGATCGCCCCACAAAGCCCCACCCTCCAAGTGTTGATCTACGCCCTATACCTGGCCTTCTGGCTCTACATGGTGGTCTGGGCCTTCAAGCGCGGCGCCCGCAATGTGGGGGTCAAGCCCGGCGACCTGCTGAAGATGTCCTCCGAGGATATGTACCTGGCCCGTATGGAGAAACTCAAGGCCGAAGGCCGCTGGGACGAGGTGGTCGAGTTAGAGAAAGAATTGTTCGCCATGGCAGAGAAGTAGTCTGGCCGCCTTTGCGCGCCTGACCGCCTCTCGCCGGGACGGGCAGCACGGCTGCGGTGTGGGTGACGGCCGCCCACACCGCATACCTTTCGTGAGGAGAAGTCGAACTCCATGAAAAAAACCGCCCTTTCCTCTAGACATCCACGCCTAGCAACATGCCGCAAAGCCCTGGGCTTCCCCCTGGGGTTAATGGTGGTCTACGCCGTAATCCTCATAGGATCCCTTGTGATAAGCTCTGAGGGAATCCCCTCCTGGTCGGGGGGGGTATGGGGGTTAACCCTGGTCGGTCTGGGTATCGGCACGCTCTGTCTATATCAACAGCAGCGTGCGGCGCGCTGGGGTGCAGTGGGGGTCGTCCTCATCCTGAGCGGCGTGCTGACAGTGTTCCCTTTGACCACCTTCCTCGCCCATGCCCTCCAAGCCCTGGGGCTGGTCGGCCTGAGCCTGGTGTTCTACGATTTGGAGAAAGTTTTCGGTGTGCCGCTGATGTTACCGGGTGGGCTGCTCGTCCTAGCCGTGGTGGCAACCGTGCTCAACACCCCGCTGATGAGTTTCGTGGGGCTGGTCCTGCTGGCGGTGAGCGGTACGCTGGCGCTGGGGCGAATGTGACGGCAGGTCCAATCCGGGCCCCTACGCGCCGCCCCCTGGCCCCTGCCTCGCCCAGCGATAAAGGGCCAGCAGGAGCAGGGCCAGCGCCGCACCCAACGCGCCGCCCAGCCAAAGCCGGGGCAGGGCGGCCGGGTCCAGCGCAGCCGGGTTGGGCGG
>DUEP01000125.1 GCA_011176535.1 Anaerolineae bacterium
ACCTGCTGGATGTCCCCGTGGTCAGTCAACTCATCCGGCGATTCAACATCACCCTCAACATCCATCGCGCGGAAATCGGCCTGGAATCCGGCTGGATCGAGGCCCGCCTCAGCGGCGACCAGGCCGAAATTGACGCCGCACTGGCCTGGCTGAAGGAACGGGGGCTGCAAATCGATCCCATTGAGGAGTAGCCCTCCTCCCGCCCCGCAGGCCCGACCTGCGCCCCGGCGACAGGTCGGCGCCTTGTTTTTCCCATCCAACTTTCCCCCGGCGCACGAAGGAAAATGATAACCGAACCCAGTCTGGAATACCGCGAACTCGTCTCCGAACGCATTCGGCAGGCGCTGAAAATGGGGCAATGGCAGGACGCCGTCGCCCTGCTCCAGCACCTCCACCCGGCCGACCGCACCGAGGTCTTTGAAGAACTGAGCCCCGAGGAACAACAGGCCCTGATCCAGCATCTGGGCGTGGAAAACCTGGCGGAGTTGCTGGAATGGCTGGACGAAGAGGAAGCCGCCGAAATCGCCCAGGGGCTGGATACGGCCCAGTTGGCCGATGTGCTGGACGAGATGGACCCCGACGAGGCCGCCGACCTCTTGGGCGACCTGCGCCCCGAACAGGCGCGCCAGGCCCTGGCCGAGATGGAAGAGGCCGAAGAGGTGCGCCCGCTGCTGGGCTACCCCGACGAGACGGCCGGCGGCCTGATGACCACCGCCTATGTGGCTCTGCCGCGCAGCGCCACGCTGGAGGAAGCCATCGCCTTCCTGCGCAGCATCGACCCGGACACCGACATCCCCAACTACCTGTATGTCATTGATGAGAACCAGCGGCTGGTGGGCGTTGTCAGCCTGGCCGACCTGCTCCGCACCACCCCGCAAACGCGCCTGGAAGAGGTGATGGACCCCAAGGTGATCTATGTCACCGCGGACACGGACCAGGAAGAAGCGGCCCGCATCATGTCGAAATACGACCTCTCCGCCGTGCCCGTGGTGGACAACCGGCAACACCTCGTCGGGGTGATCACCTTTGACGACTTGGTCGAGGTGCTGGAAGAGGAAGCCACCGAGGACATCTACCACCTGGCCTCCGTGTCCGACGAAGACCTGGACCCGGAAAGCCCCCTCCCCGAACAAATCAAGGGGCGCCTCCCGTGGCTTTATCTCAACACCCTGACCGCCCTCTTCGCCTCATGGGTGATCAGCAACTTCGAACACATCATCGCCCAGGCGGCGGTGCTGGCGCTGTTCCAGTCCGTGGTAGCCGGCCAGGGAGGCAACACGGCCAGCCAGAATGTGGCCATGACCGTGCGCTCTCTGGCGCTGGGGAAAATCTCTCCCAAAAACCTGCTCCGCATCCTGGTCAAACAATTTCTGGCTGGGCTGGCGCTGGGCCTGCTGGTGGGGAGTATGGTAGGCCTCGGAGTGTACTTCTGGCGCGGCAACCTCTACCTCAGCCTGGTGCTGGGCTCGGCCCTGGTCGCCAATCTCGCCTTAGGCGCGGTGATGGGGGTGCTCGTCCCCCTGGCCCTCAAAGCCGCCGGGGCCGACCCTGCGCTGGCCTCCTCCATTCTGGTCACCGCGGTCACCGATTCGGCCGGCTTTTTCATCTTTCTCAGTCTGGCCTCACGCGTGTTGGATCACCTCAAATAACCCTCCCGAGGAGGACGATGAAGGCCTTTGTGTTGCTCAACCCGTACGCCAACCGCTGGCAGGCCGGCGCGCACCGTCAGGCTCTGGAAGAAGCACTGCGCGCGGCGGGCGTGCCCTACCATTTAGAGGTCAGCCAGCGACGACGGCACGCTATCCCCCTGGTCGCCCGGGCGGTGCGGGAGGGCTACGCGCCCATCATCGCCGCCGGGGGAGATGGCACCATCGGGGAGGTGGTCAACGGCATCGCCCAGGCGCTGGGGCCGGAAGGCGCCTGGCCGCCTCTGGGCGTCCTGCCCTTGGGCACGGCCAACGATCTGGTGGACAATGTGGGCCTCCCCCGCCAACTGACCAACGCGGCCCGGGTCATCGCTACGGGGAAAACACGCCCCATGGATGTGGTCCAGATCCAGGTGCGCAACGCCGCAGGCGAAACCCACACCTGGTACAGCGCCAACAACACGGCGTTGGGGCTAGAGCCGACCATCACCCACATTCAACAGGAGATGACCTGGGCCAAAGGCAACCTGCGCTACCTGCTGGCCACTCTGGCCGGCATCCTTCGGCACCCCGTTTGGGAGGCCGAACTGCGCTGGGAGGGGGGAAGTTATCAAGGGCCGGTGAACCTCATCTCGGTCGGCAACCACCGGCGCACTGGGGGGCTGTTCTACATGACGCCCCACGCCGACGGGTTCGATGGGCGGCTGACCTTCATCTTTGCCTACGCGAAATCCCGCCTGCGCGTGTTGCAAATCCTCCCTCACGCCCTCAAAGCCGAGGGCGACGACCTGTCCACCGTGCCGGAGGTCCACGAGATTCACTCTCCCTTCCTGGAAGTGCACCTGGAGACGCCCTCGCCCATGCACGCCGACGGCGAACTCTACGAAACCCAAGCGCTCACCCTCTCTTTCCGTACCCTGCCCGGTCAGATTCCACTCCTAACGCCCCCCTGAAGCACGCCCGGCCCCGACCTCTCTGGCACAAAAAGCGGGAGGCTCGCAAATAGCCTCCCGCTTTCGTCGTCTCGTCCTCCACCGTCTCAGAACATCATCGCGTTGACTTCGTCGATGGTCTCAGGGGCAGGGCGGAGGCGGTCCGGCGTCAGGCGGTTGAGCGGCTCCTCGGGCAGTTCGTACATATCGAACAACGAGGGCCGCGAAGTGTCGATGTAGAGCAGGCCGGTGAGGATGATCTTCTCCTGGGCGGCCTTCTCCAGCGCGTGCAACGCCGCATACCGGTCGGTGGGGTCGTAATCTTCGTCCACCTGTTTCAGCACGATCTTTGAGCCGTCGTGCAGCGTCACCGTGCGCACTTCGCCGGGCTTCATCTCGTCTGGCAGTATGATTTCCTCGGCGCCGGGGATGAAGCGCAACTCGTGGAGCATCTCGTGATGTTCCTTGCCCCAGGAGTAGGAGTACAGGGACTCCGGCAGGTTGTTGAAGGACACACAGGGGCTGATGATATCCAGCATGGCCAATCCGTTGTGGTGGAAGGCGGCTTTAATCAACTCCTTGAGTTGCTTGGCGTTGCCAGTAAAGCCACGGGCCACAAAGGTGGCGTTGGACGCCAGCGCCTCCATGCAGATATCCACCGGCTCAAAGGGGTTGGTACCCTGCTTCTTGAGGGTCAGGCCGCGGTCGGCCGTGGGGGAGAACTGCCCCTTGGTCAGGCCGTAGACGCCGTTGTTGGCCACAATGTACACCATGGGCAGGTTGCGGCGAATCACATGCTTGAACTGCCCCATACCGATGGCCGCCGAGTCGCCGTCGCCGCTCATGCCGATGCCCTTCAGCGTGTGATCAGCGAACATAGCCCCGGTAGCCAGGGAGGGCATACGGCCATGCAACCCGTTGAAGGCAAAGGCTCGACCAAGCATGTAAGTCGGCGCCTTGGAGGAGCAGCCGATACCACTGAACTTCACTACATCCTCCGGGCGCACATTCATCTCAAACAAGGCCGCCATAATCTGGTTGATGAGGGAGTTATGCCCACAACCGGGGCACAGGGTGGTCGGCGCGCCCTTGTATTCATTGAGAGTCAAACCGAGAGCGTTGGTCTTAGCCATAGGATTACTCCTTCCCTTCCTGAGCCTGGATGGCCTGCTGGACCCATTTGGCGGTCAGAGGCATACCATCGGAAAGCGCCGCCTCGCGCAAGCGCGTCGCCAACTCGGGGAAATCGATGCGCAGCAAGATGACCATTTGCCCGTCGCGGTTGGCTTCCACCACATACACCCGCTCGTGCTGCGCCAGGAAGTCTTTCACCTCGTCGTGGAACGGCACCGCGCGGATGCGCAGGTAATCCGTGGGGATGCCAGCCTCGGCCAGGTAGTGCCGCGCTTCCTGCACCGCCAACTCGTTGGTGCCGTAGGAGATAATCCCCACTTCAGCGCCGTCCATGGTCTCCACCACCGGCTTGGGCAAATAGGCCTTGATGGTCTCGTACTTCTTCTTGATGCGCGCCAGGGTGCGCACCCACACCTCGGGGTCTTCCGAGTAACGGGCAAATTCGTCATGGCCTGTACCGCGGGTGAAGTACGCCGCCTTGGGGTGTCGGTTGCCCGGAAGCGTGCGGTAGGGAATGCCGTCGCCATCCACATCCAGATAGCGTCCCCACTCCTTGCCTTCCTGGAACCAGCGCTCCAGGTCCTCTTCCCAAAGGACCTTGCCCCGATCCATGGGCTGGTCCGGATACTCAAAGGGCTTCACCATCCACTGGTTCTGGCCCAAATCCAGATCCGAGGCCACGAAGACCACGCCCTGAAGCCGCTCGGCGATGTCAAAGGCCTTCCAGCCGAACTCAAAGGCTTCTGTGGGGTCCTTCGGGAAGAGGATGACATGCTCAGTATCGCCATGGCCCAGGTAGCGCATGAGCAAGATGTCGCCCTGTTGCGTGCGGGTGGGCAGGCCGGTGCTGGGGCCCACGCGCTGCACGTTCCAGATGACCACGGGCACCTCGGCATAGTAGGCCAGACTGACATACTCGGCCATCAGGCTAATGCCCGGCCCCGAAGTGGAGGTCATCGCCCGCAGGCCAGCCCAACCCGCGCCAATGGTCATACCGATGGCCGCCAGTTCATCCTCGGCCTGCACCACCGCATAGGTGGGTTTGCCCGTCTTGGGATCCTTGCGGAACTTGGGCAGGTAGGTGTTGAGGGATTCGGCCAAACTGGAAGCCGGGGTAATGGGATACCAGCCGACGAACTGCACGCCGCCGTAAATGGCGCCCATGGCGGCCGCCGTGTTGCCGTCGGCCATGATGTACCCCTCGGTCTTGTTCATCGGCTCCACGTGGTAGGGGTCCTTCTTCTCCAGATTCTCGGCTGCCCATTGCGCTGCCGCTTCCACCACGCCCATGTTGAGGCTGATGGGCTTTTCCTTACCCTTGAAGTGGAAGTCCAGCGCCAGGCGAATCTTCTCCAGGTCGATCCCCAGGATCTGGGCCAGCACGCCCACATAGACCATATTGGCCACATAATCCTTGAGACTGGTGGGCGCACCGGATTTGGCGACCAGTTTCTTCACCGGCATGGGATAGGTCACCACGTCCTCCCGTTCGATGGGCGCGCGGATGTGGTCGGCATAGAAAAAGGCCCCGCCCGGAACGACCTTATCCAGGTCCTCTTTGAAGGTGGCGGGGTTCATGGCGACCACAATCTCGTGCTCATCCCGGCGGGCCAGGAAGCCGTCCTTGTTCACCCGAATGGTGAACCAGGTCGGCAAACCGTAAATGTTCGAGGGGAACAGGTTTTTGCCCGATACCGGGATCCCCATCTTGAACAAGGCACGCAACAGGGTCAGGTTCGCCGTCTGGCTCCCCGTCCCGTTGATCGTGCCCACCGTGATGGAAAAATCATTTACGACGGACATAAGCACTCCTTTTCTCCCGAGGGTTGGGCAAGTACGCTGCCAGGCAGCGCAATTCACGCCACATCGGGTTGATAACGGATTAACTCCGTGTGCTCCACCAGGGCCTGGTGCGCGTCCTCCACATCACCGGAGCAGATGCCATCCACGATGCGCTGATGATACTCCCAAACCTTGTGAAGGTACTGATAATCGGTGTAGAGGTTCAGACCGACCGCCTCGTAGGCATCCCAGTACGCCTCCAACAGGCCACGCACGAACACATTATCCAGACGACGGAAAATGGTGAGGTGAAGACGACGATGCTCTTCATGCGGGATGTGGATGGGGTTCCCCCGGAGTTTTTCCCAGGCTCTGGCGAGCAGGTCTTGCAACTCCTGTTTGTCCTCTGGGGTTAAAGCATGAACCGCCTCGACAAAGTAGGCGGCCTCGATGCGCTTACGCAGATCCGCAAATTGAGCAAAGTACCGGCGATCGCGGCAGAGGGCGTAATGCAGGCTCAGGGAAGCCGCAGGCCGGAAAGAGTATGGCAGCCGTCGCAGTCCCACGCGAGGTTTGGCCTCCACCAGCCCTAAAGCCCGCGCCACCGCCAAATGCTCCCGTACCCGGGGGACACTCTGGCCCAAAAGTTGACTCAACGCCTTCAGCGAGGGAAGTTGAGCATCGTCTTCATGGCGCCCGTTGAGATTGGCTAGAAACGCCAGAAAATCACGCACGCGTCAAATCCTCTGAAAAATCAAACTAATGCGAATATTCTAACCATTCAAGGCGGGATTTTAGCACGGCTGACCTCCCCCGTCAAGAAATGACGCCTAAAAAATCCCCGAAAATCACGCCTACCGGTTCGACCGCGACGGCCAGAAGACTATGCCCAGGGCCAACATGGTGCCGATGGCGCTGAGCCAACGCCCCCAGCGGTAAGGGGGTGACTCAAACCGCAGCCTGACCTCATGAACCCCCGGTGGGATCGCCAACCCACCCAAAGCCCCATCGGTGCGCAGATAGGCTACGGGCACGCCATCCACCCACGCCTGCCAATCGGGGTGCCAGGTTTGCGAGAGCACCAGCCAGGCCGGGCGGTCGCTATGCACCCTTAAACGCAAGGCGTCGCTGGTCCGCTCCAGCCACCAGACCTCGCCCTGGGGAGCACCGGTGTCCAGCAGAGGAGCCCCTTCCACCACCGCCGCGGAAGCCAGATCCATGCCCTCCATTCGGGCCAGGGCTTCTTCCACTCCCGCCACAGGGACCACTTTGCCCACCAGAAAAGCCCGCGGCAGCCAGGCCCGATTTTCGTACACCCAGACGCGATCCATCACCCCTGCAAAACGCAAACCCACGGCATCCAAAGGGTACGCCGAGAGGACAAAACGCACATTGAGGAGCCCCAACCAGGCGGCATCGGGCCGGGCGTGACGGTTGGCCAAAAGGGTCGGGCCTTCCCCTTCCATGGCCGGCACGGTCACGCTGTAATGTTGCCTGGGAACACCGCTGGCGCGTTGTATGAGCGCGTCATAGGCCGCAAAGTATAGCGGGTCCACCCCGTTGGCCTGTTCGATGCCATAGCGCACGCCCAGTTGTTGGGGAAGGCTGTAACTGGGAGTGTAAATGCGCCAGGGAGCGGGCGAGAAGGTCTGTTGGCGCACCAGGAAGGCGGTGAGATGGGGACGGTCGAAGAAAACTTCCAGGGGGCGCACCTCCACCAGGGAGACATCCACCATCCAGAGGTCCGCTACGACTACCGCCAGGGCCAGGAGCAACCGCCAGGGGTGGTCACGCCCCCTGGGGGACAGCGGCCCCAACAGAACCCAGGCCAACCCGCTCCACCCCAACGCGGCCAGCCAGTATCGCGGCGGCCAGGAGCCCAGGGTCAAACGAGAGGCGATAACGAAAGTCGCCAGGGCAGCCGTCAGCGCCGCGGTGGCTACGCGAACAACCCGCCAACCGCGGCCAGTTGTCCCCCGGCCCAGCTTGTCTTCCAGGCCCACGCCAGCCAACAACAACGCCAGGGGGTAAGCGACCAGCCAGACCCGTGCCGGAACACGAACCTGCCGCAGCCCGGGCAGATGAGCCATGGCCCATGCCGTCGGCGGGAAATGCGCCCCCAGCGCGTACAACAACGCCACCAGCACCAGACCGCCCCATCCACGCGCCCGTCGCTCGCTCAAACCCAGGACCGCCAAAAGGCCCCCCAACACGCCAAGGTAAACCAGCCGTTCCCCGTCTCCCCCATACGGGGGGAGCCAGAGGCCCAGCAGCAACCTGGCCCAGGAGAGCGCGCCTTCGGCGGTCCCCCGGAGGCCCAGGGTCTGCCGCGCCCAAAAGGGGAGGTTGCGGAGCAGAGGAAGCAGCACCACCGCCGCCACCATCCATCCCCAGAGGTTCCCTCCCCCCCACGCGGCCAACGCCAGCGCGATGCGCTTTCCGTGGCAGAAGATGGGGCGCGCCGATAGCCCCCGCTCCATGGCAGCGGTCACCACTGTCAGTCCAGCGCCCAGTAACGCCGTGTACAGCGCCACTTGAGGATGATTAACCCATTGAGCCCCCAGGGCCAGAGCCAGCACGCCCGCCCAACGCCACCGCCCCCGCGCCAGCGTCATCGCCGCGGCCAGCGCCCAGGGCGCATACACTGCCGCGTAGACCATCCCCACATGACCCAGGCCCCAATGGGCGTAAAGGGAGGGGAAAAGGGCAAACCCCAGCCCCGCCAGCCAGCGCCCCTCTCGCAATCCCGCCTGCTGGGCCAGCCACAGCATCCCGCTCACGCCCAAACTCAGATGAAGCCAAAGCAGGCCGTTGAACGCCGCCGTGGGAGGCAGGAGCAAGTGCGCCGCATTAGGCAGGTACCCCAGGCCGGACTGCGGATCGCCCACCAGAGGCGACCCGCTGAACAGCCAGGGTCGCCACTGAGGCAAATCCCCCCTCTGGCGCCACAAGGTGCGCAGGAAAAAAGCGTTAGGCCAGAAAGTGATCAGATAATCGGAGACCCAGGCCCGGGGATGGATGAGCACCCCACGCCAAAAGCCCGTCGCTCCCCGCCAGCGTGTCCAGAGGAAGAGCCCCGGCACCAGGACCGTCAGCCAGCCTCGCCATCGGGCTTTGCGGATATAATGGAACCATGCGGTCATGGAAAAAATCTCACTTCTTCGGGCTGGGATTGCTTATTCTCGTCACCCTGCTCAGCCGTCTGCTGCCCGGCCCGCGCATCATTGACGACGCCTACATTACCTTTCGCTACGCCAGGAACATTGTAGCCGGGTTAGGGCCGGTGTACAACCCCGGTGAGCCCATCCTGGGAACCACGACGCCGCTTTACACCGCCTTGCTGGCGCTCATGGGCAGCCTGGCAGGCGGTGCGGCAGCCCCTTTTCCGCTCCTGGCTCTGGCCTTCAATGCCTTCTGCGACGCGATCACCGTGACGATTCTGGTGACCCTGGGGCGCCTGCTCGGCCGCCCATGGGTCGGCTGGGCCACGGCCCTGACCTGGGCTATTTTACCCTTCAGCGTCACCTTTGCCATCGGGGGAATGGAAACCTCGCTTTTCGTCCTCCTGCTCACGCTCACCGTGGGGCTTTACGCCACCGGGCGCACCCCATGGGCCGCCCTCACCCTGGCCCTGGGCCTGCTCACCCGGCCCGAGGCCGCCCTGTGGGCCTTGCTGATGGCCGCCGACTGGCTTTGGCGCCTCCGCCGCGGGGAGGAACGCGCCCCCTGGTGGGCCCCGGTTCTGGCCTTCGGGCTCCCCCTGGCGCTCTGGACGGGGTTGGCCACAGCGTATTACGGCTCTCCTTTGCCACTCTCCGTCAGCGCGAAACGGGTCGCTTATCTGATCCCGCCCAAAGCGGCGCTGATCCGTTTCCTGCAACACTTTGCCACGCCCTTCGAGGGGCACCGCACGCTGGGTATCCCGTGGATCGGCGTCGGCCTGGTGCTCTACCCTTCCCTGTTTCTCATCGGGGCCCGTCACCTCCTCCCCCGCACGCCACGCCTGTGGCCATGGGCCCTCTTCCCCTGGGGGTACCTTGCCGCCTATGCCCTGGCCAACCCGCTGATCTTTCGCTGGTACCTCACGCCACCGTTGCCGCCCTACCTGTTCTTCATCTGGGGCGGACTGAGCGCCCTGACCCGGACTCTACGCCCTCCCCTCAAGGCCACCGTGCGTGGCATTCTCACCGCGGGCGTGCTCTTCCTGGTCCTGCGGGGCTGGACATGGCATCCTGACCACGGACCGCAAACGCCGGCCCCGCGCATGGCCTGGTTCAAACTGGAACAAGTCTATCACAGCGCAGCCGCCTTTTTGCAGCCTTATCTCCGTCCCGGCGATATGTTGGCCGCTGCCGATATCGGCACTTTGGGTTACGACACGCAAGCGTACATTTTCGACACCTTGGGGCTTGTCTCTCCCCAAGCCCTGGCATACTACCCTCTCTCCAAAGATCAAATCGCTTCGGGGATGAACTACGCTGTTCCCGTTTCACTAATCCGCGAACTCAGGCCCGACTACGCCGTCTTTCTGGAAGTGTACATCCGCCACACGTTGCTCTCCGACCCCTGGTTCCGCCAGCATTACGAAACCCTGGCCATACTTTACACCGACCCCCAGGAAATTTACAACAGCCACGGGATGTACATCTTCCGTCGCCGACCGCAGCCGTAAGCCTATCCCCAAAGGAGGCCATGATGTCCCCCATTGTGCCGCTGCCCGCCAAGGGGGTGCCCAAGGACACCCTGCTCGGCCTGATGCGGGAGATGAAAGCCCGCGACGCTCCCTGGCGCGAAGGGAAGGTGTTCAGCATGGTGTACTATGTGGACGACGAACTCACCGAGGTGCTCAAGGCGGCCAGTGCGCTTTTCTTCTCCGAAAACGCCCTCAACCCCACGGCTTTCCCCAGCATTCGCCAGATGGAGACCGAGGTGGTGGCCATGACCGCGGCCCTCCTGGGCGGCGACGAAGAAACCGTGGGCACCCTCACCTCCGGCGGCACCGAAAGCCTGTTGATGACCGTGAAGACCGCCCGCGACTGGGGCCGCGACCAAAAGGGCATCACCGAACCGGAGATGATCCTTCCCCTGACCGCCCATCCGGCCTTCGAGAAAGCGGCCCACTACTTTGGGGTCCGGCCCGTACACATCCCAGTCGGGCCGGATTTCCGGGCTGATCTGGACGCCCTGGAACGCGCCTTCACCCCCAACACGGTGCTCGTCGTGGGCTCGGCTCCCTCCTACCCCCAGGGGATCATGGATCCCATCCCCGAGATGGCCGCCATGGCCCGGGAGCGAGACGTCCTCTTCCATGTGGACGCCTGCGTGGGCGGGTTCATGCTGCCCTTCCTACGCGAGTTGGGCTACCCGGTGCCGCCTTTCGACTTCCGCGTGCCGGGGGTGACCTCCATCTCGGCCGACGCCCACAAGTACGGCTACGCGGCCAAGGGCGTATCGGTCATCCTTTACCACAACGCCGACCTGCGCCGCTATCAATTCTTCGCCTACACCGACTGGCCGGGCGGCATCTACGCCTCACCCGCCATGGCCGGCACCCGCGCCGCCGGCCCCATCGCCGCCGCCTGGGCCGTCATGCATTTTCTGGGCTGGGAAGGCTACCTGCGCCTGGCCCGCCAGACCATGGAGACGGCTCAGCGCTTGCAGCAGGCCTTTCGGGAGCTCCCCGGTTTGTTCGTCTACGGCGAGCCGGTGATGACCGTGTTCGCTGTCGGCAGCCGGGCCCCCTACGAGGTGTACGAGATCGCCGATGAAATGGCCTTACGCGGCTGGCACCTGGACCGCCAGCATCGCCCGCCCAGTCTGCACTTCACCATCGTGCCCGCCCACGCGCGGGTCGTGGACGCATTCCTGGAGGACCTGCACGCTGCCGTCGCCCAGGTGCGCCGCCCCAGCCCGCGACGCGCCATCGAGCGCGGCCTGGTGCGCTTCACTGCCTGGCTGATGCGCGTCCTGCCGCGCAAAGTAAGCCACGCCCTCATGCGCCTGGCGCCCAAACTGTTCTCTGGTTCAGGCGACAAGGCCTTGCCTCAGCGCGCTGCCCCCATGTACGGCCTGATAGGCACCCTGCCCAACCGCCAGGATGTCCACGAGGCCGTTCTCGACCTGCTTGACCAGATCTTCCGCCCACCGGAAAGCGGCAAAACCCCCTGATCTCCGTGGAGGAACCACATCATCCCATCTCACGAAACCGCTCCTCGACTCTCAGGAGGAACCGTCATGCGTGAAACCGCTCGCACCCTCAGCCAGCAACAGGAGCCCGCCTACCGTCCCCTTTCGCGCTGGGTCAAACTGGTTTACGGCTCCGGCGACTGGAGCCTGGCCAGTTTCGGCACCCTGCGGCAAATCTTCTACGCTATCTTCCTGACCGATGTGGTGGGCCTGGAGCCCCGCCTGGCCTCCTTCGCCGCCCTGCTGGGCCTGATTTGGGACGCCATCAACGACCCACTGGTCGGGATGCTCAGCGACCGGGTGCGCACCCGATGGGGGCGTCGGCGGCCTTTCTTCCTCTGGTTTGCCATCCCTTACGGTCTGGGGTTCGTCATCCTGTGGTGGTCCCCACCCTGGTCGTCCCAGTGGGCCGTGGCCGTGACCGTCATGCTGGCCTTCATACTCTCCGACACCTTACAAACGCTGGTCTCCATTCCCTTTTACGCGCTGACGCCGGAGATCACTCCGGACTACGATGAGCGCACCTCCCTGACAGCCTACCGGATGTTTTTCAACCTCATGGCTTCCCTGGTAACCGCCGTGGCTGCGCCCCAGATTCTGGACATGGCCCTCCAACGGGGATTGACCCAACAACAGGGCTACATCCTCATCGCTGCGCTGTTCGGCGGTCTGGCGGTGATTCCCTTTTTGCTCATCTTTGCCGTCATCCGCGAACCGGCCCACATCATCGCCGCCGCCGACCGACAGGGGCACATCTCGTTCCGCGATACGCTCAAGGCCGCCTGGGCGAACATCCCCTTTCGTTTCGCCGCCGCGCTCTATGTGCTCAACTGGATCACCTTCGACCTGGTCGCGCTGATGCTGCCGTACTACCTGGTTTACTACATTGCCCAGGGCAACCTTCTGGCGCAGGCCTCCCTATTCGGGATCAACCTGGCCATCGAATCCGCAGTTCTGGGGCTGCTTCTCATCGTGGCCGTCCTGGCGCTGCCCTTCTGGAACTTTCTGGCCAACCGCTGGGACAAGCGACGGGCTTATCTCACCGGCATGGCCTTCTGGGCCGTGGTGCAGATCGGCCTGTATGCCCTTCCCCCCGGCGCGGTTCAGGCCACGCTCATTCTGGCCGCCCTGGCCGGGCTCAGCGTGTCCACGGCCCATGTCCTGCCGGACGCCATCTTCCCCGATGTCATCGAGTGGGACGAACTGCTCACCCGTCAACGCCGCGAGGGCATCTATTACGGCATCAAAAACCTCATCCGCAAACTGACCAGCGCCGGGGCCATCTTTTTGGCCCTGCAGGTGCTGGGCTGGGTGGGCTACCGCACGCCGCCTCCCGACGCCACCTTCTTCGCCCAACCCGACCGGGTGGTGGCCTCCATCCGCTTCATGACCGGCCCGGTGGGCGCCTTCATCCTGCTCAGCGCCATCGGCGTGGCCTACTTCTACCCCCTGAGCCGGGAGCGCCATACCCGGGTACGGCGCCTACTGGCCCGACGCAAGGAGCGCGAGCGACAATCGTAGGGGGTTACCCTTTTCCCAGGGTGGGGCAGCCTCTCCAGCAATTCGCTTTCCAGAGGAGCAGGGCCTCCCACAGGTCCTGTTTCCTTTTGGTAAAATGGGACATCTTCGCAGAGGAGGAGGCCAAACCCATGTCACGCTGGGACGCCATTCGCACAGCCAAAGCCTGGCTGAAGCGCCACCCGGTGTATCTGGACACCGAGACCACCGGGTTGGACGAAGGGGCCGAGATCATCGAAATTGCCGTGGTGGACACCAACGGGACGCCGCTGCTCAACAGCCTGGTTCGCCCTCAGCAACCCATTCCCTGGGAGGCGACGCAGGTGCACGGTTTGACCGACGCCCACCTGCGCAACGCGCCCACCTGGGCCGAACTGTGGCCGCGGGTCGTCCAGGTGCTGCGCGACCGCCGGGTGCTGATCTACAACGCTGAATACGATGTGCGCCTCATGGAGCAGACCAGCCGGCGGTACGGCATCCCCTTTGCCATCCCTGGGGCGGAGTTCCAATGCCTGATGCTGCTCTACGCGGAATACAAAGGGAAGCCTTCCACGAAAGGGGAGGGCTTCAAGCGCTGGCGCTTAGAGCAGGCCGGGCAAGATCTGGGTATCCCCCTGCCCAACAGTCATCGCGCTTTAGACGACACCCTGCTGGCCCGCGCGTTGCATCTCAAACTGGCGGCCCAGCCCTTGCCCTGGGGGTAACGCCATGCGCCGTCCTTCCCGCCTGCTCGCCCTGGGGTGGATCCTGCTGGCCCTGCCTCCCTGGGCCGTGTGGTGGAGCGTGACCGCACCGCCCTGGAGCGCCGTGGCGCTCCTGTTGCACGCCGCGCTGTTCTTCGGCCTCGGCTATCTGTTCAGCGGGCGCTGGGGGACGGCGGCCGGCCTGCTGACCGCCCTGGGCCTGTCCCTGGCCCAAAGCGCCTTTCTTTGGGCGGGACAACGCCTGTGGGCGCTCGGGTTGCCGCCCATGGGGCTGTTGGGCGCGCTTCTGGGGGCCTGGCTCTGGCGCTGGCGGGTGACGCACCACGGGGCCGATGTGCACTTCGACCTGATTGCGCCCTGGTACGAACGGTTCATCCATCCCCAGCGGCCCGAACCGCTGCTGGAAAGCCTGGCGCTGGCCCCCACGCATCGTGTGCTCGATGCCGGGGGCGGCACAGGGCGCGTGGCACAATTCCTGCGCCCGGCCCGCTCGGTGGTGGTGGCCGATCTCTCCCTGGCCATGCTTCGCCTGGCACGGCAAAAGCCGGGGGTGACCCCCATCGCCGCCCTGGCCGAGGCCCTGCCCTTCCCCTCCGGCACCTTCGACCGGGTGGTCATGGTGGACACCCTGCACCACCTGTTCGATCAGCAGAAGGCCCTGGCCGAACTCTGGCGGGTGCTGCGCCCCGGCGGACGGCTGGTCATCGAAGAGCCCGACCTCGACCAGCCCCTGGTCAAACTCATCGCCCTGTGGGAAAAAGCCATGCTCATGCGCTCCCACTTCCTTCGCCCCAAAGCCATCGCCACCCTGCTGCCCACCGGGGCGCAGGTGACCATCCAGCGCGAGCGCCACACGGCCCGCATCATCGCCGAGAAACCCCAGACCTGAAGCCTGCCCACCTCACACCCTCCTCCTCCAAACGGTGTTTCTACTTGGCGAAGACCAACTCCGGAGGAGGACCATGACAACCTCTATCGCCTTTGTCACCGACAGCACTTGTAACCTGCCCGACGAAATCGTCCACCGCCACAATATCACCGTCGTGCCGGTGTATGTCATCTTCGGCGACCAGTCTTACAAGGACGGCGTGGAGATGACCATCTCCGCCTTCTACGAGCGGCTGCAGGCCTATCGCCAGGAGACCGGGCAGATGCCCACCACTTCCCAGCCTTCGCCGGGCGATTTCCAGACAGTGTACGAACGCCTGGCCGCCCAGGGGGTGAACGAAGTCATCTCCATCCATGTGAGCGCCAAGGCATCCGGCACTTGTCAAAGCGCCGAACTGGCCGCCAAAGCCGTGCCCGATTTGCGCGTCTATGTGGTGGACAGCGGCACCACCTCCATGCACATGGGCTTCATGCTCCTGGAAGCCATCCAGGCCGTGAAGGCCGGCGGCGATGCCGCCGCCGCCCTGGAAGCCATCCAGCGGGTCAAGGCGCATTCCATGCTTTGCTTTGCCGTGACCAAAGTGGAGCATCTGGAGGCCTCCGGGCGCACCGAGGGTGCCGACCGGGTCACCCAGGCGGCCGTGCAGGTGCGCCCCGTGGTAGGTCTGGTGGACGGTGTGCCCAAAGTGCTGGCCACCGAACGCACCAACAAAGGCGCCCTGCGCCGGGTGCTCACGCTGGCTCAGGAGGCCATGGGCGAGGCGCGCCCGGTACGTCTGGCCGTCGTCCACGCGAACATCCTCGAGGAAGCCCAAGCCTTCGCCCAACAGGCGGCCGAAACCCTGGGCTTCACCGGCGAGCCCTACATCGTGGACTTCGGCCCAGCGCTGACGGTGCACTTCGGCCCTGGCCTGCTGGGCGTGGCCGTGCAGTGGGGCTGAGGACATCCCCCCAACGCGTCCAGGAGCAAAGCCGGTTCGGTTTTGCTCCTGCTTTTTTTGGGAAAGGAAGGCCAAGCGCTCACAGCAAACCCCGGGCCCGGCGCGCCTCTGCGGTGCAAGATAGGTTACAATGAAAGAAAACCGGGGGTTGCGCGGCTTCGGCTCTCCGCCAGGCTCGTGTTCAGGTCTTGCTGAGCAGGCCCGCCGCGTTCCCCCAAAGGAGTAGGATATGCCGGGTCGAAAAGCCTCTCTTCGTCTGTTCGCTGCCTTGATCGCCTTGGCCGGGTTGCTGGCCGCCTGCACCCCGCGCATCACCGTCTCTCCCACTCCCTCCATCCCCACCATCCAGGCAGGGGTAGCAGGGGCCGAAGGCGCAGACGCGGAAAGCCCGGAAGATGTCGCCCAACCTGACCGGGCCGTGCGCTTCCACGGCCAGATCGTGCTCCCCTGGGTGGACCCTGCCGAGTATGGGGGGGAAATTCGCCTGACCACCACGCCCTCGGTCCAGGCCCTGGCCGCCACCATGGCCGAACGCTTCCAGGACGAAGGCTTCGACGGACAGATCTCCCTGGAACCGAGCACGGCCACCGCGGGGGTCAAAACCTTTTGCCTCTTGCAGCGCGCCGATGTGCTGCTCATGGCCCGTCCCTTAACGCCGGCCGAAAAAGAAAAGTGCACTCAAAACGGACGCACGCCCCTCGAATTGCGTGTCGGTTTGGACGCGGTGGTCATCATCGTGGCCGAAGCGAACCCCTTTGCCGAAGACCTGACCCCGAATGAACTGCGGCAGGCCTTCTCTACGGCTACCACCTGGCAGGACCTGCGGCCTGACTGGCCCCCGCAACCCATTCTCCGCCTGAGCCCCTCACCCGAAAGCGACACCTTCGCCGTTTTCGTCCAAAACATCCTCGACGGCAACGCCGAATCCCTCCTCAACGCCACCCGGCTCACCTTCACGGACGATCCAAAGGCCTTGATGGAACAGGTCGCGGCCTCACCGTATGCCATCGGCTTTCTGGGGTTCAGCCCATACCAGGACAACGAAGGACAGGTGCGCGCCCTCTCCTTGAATCACATCTCCCCATGGCAAGCCGGGGAGGACCCGGCCTACCCCCTGCTCCGTCCGGTGATGCTTTACACCACCGCCCAGACCCTGCAAAGCCAGCCTCAACTCGCCGCCTTTCTCAACTTCTTCCTCATGAACATCGACGAAGGGCTGGACGACGCCGGGCAATTTTCCCTGGGAACCGAGGAACTCAACCAAGCCAAAGCCGCCTGGCTCCAGGCCCTAGGCTATGAAGTGCCGTAGCCCGCGCCTCGCCCTTCTCAAAGGAACCTGCTGAGGGTCGCCAACCATGCCCCCATCTCAACCCTTGCTCCTGATCGTTGAAGACGACCCCATCCTCCGCGAGACCTTAGCCTACAACCTGACCCAGGCGGGGTATCAGGTGCTCACCGCGCCCGAAGGCCCTGCAGGGCTGGACCTGGCCCGTACCCAGCGACCGGCCCTGATGGTGCTCGACATCATGCTGCCCGGCCTGGACGGCTTCGAAATCACCCGCATCCTGCGGCGTGAGGGGCACAACTTTCCCATCCTGATGCTCACAGCGCGGGATGAGGAAATCGACCGGGTGTTAGGCCTGGAGTTGGGCGCCGACGACTATCTGACCAAACCCTTTTCCATGCGCGAATTCCTGGCGCGGGTCAAGGCGCTGCTACGCCGCGCCGCCCGCGAACCTCAGGAAACGCCACCCGAGCCGCAAAGGCTCACCTTCGGCAACCTGACGCTGGATTTCGAACGCCACGAGGTCCGGCTGGACGGCCAGGTGCTTCCTCTGCGCCCCAAGGAATACGACCTGCTGGTCTTCCTCGCCCGGCATCGCGGCAAGGTCCTCAGCCGCGGGCTGATCCTGGAGCGCGTCTGGGGGTGGGCCTTCGAGGGCGGTAGCCGCACCGTGGATGTGCACATCCGCTGGCTGCGGGAGAAAATCGAACCCGATCCTTCCCACCCTACCCGCATCGTGACCGTGCGCGGGATAGGGTATCGCTTTGAGGGGTAACGTGGGCGTCTGGATGTCTGCGCTGGGTTTGGGGCTGCTTCTGAGCCTCGCCGTAGCCGGAATTGGGGTGAGGTTCAACTGGTGGTCGTGGGAGGGGGCCAGCGCCGTGGCCCTGGCCGGCGTGGCGCTGAGCCTGGGGTGGCTTCTGCGGCGAGAGCAAAAAGCCCACAGGCGATTGCAACGCTATCTTGAAGGCCTAGACCCCGAGAAGGACCTGCCTGCCTATCCGGCCTTGTCCGGCCTGGCCGCGGACGAGGCCGTGGTATTGCGGGTGCTGCGCCGCTACCACCAGGCCCTACGTCAAAAGCAAGCCGCGTACGAACGCCTCGAAGCCATCCTCCGCCAGATGCGCGACGGCCTGGTGGTGGTCACCCCCGAGGGCACGGTAGCTTCGATCAACCCGGCGGCAGCCCGGTTGTTCGCCGTGACCTCCAAGGGGGCCCTCGGACGCTCGCTGGCTCAGGCCCTGCGCCACCATCGCCTGGTAGACCTCTGGGCCGCCTGCCAGCGCACTGGCGAAGAGCAACGCGAAACCCTGGAACTTCCCCAAAGCGGGCGCTTTGTCCACTGCATCGCCTTCCCCCTGGGCCCCAGGCGTCCGGCTCAAGTGGTGTTGCTCATCCAGGATCTGACCCGCTTGCGCCACCTGGAAACCGTGAGGCAGGACTTCATCGCCAACCTTTCTCACGAACTGCGCACTCCTCTGGCCGCCATCCAGGCCCTTACCGATACGCTGCAAAACGGCGCCCTGGACGACCCGGCCATGGCGCCCCGCTTTCTCCAGCGCCTGAGTGAAGAAGTGGCGGCGATGAGTCGGCTGGTGCAAGACCTGCTGGAATTGAGCCGTCTGGAAAGCGGACATCTGAGCCTGGAACTGAGCCCGCAGTCGCCCCGCGAGATCCTGCAACTGGCCGCCGAACGGATGGCCCTGGCCGCACAGGAGGCGGGTGTGGCAGTGCGCCTCCACGCGCCCGAGGGCCTCCCCCCGATGCTGGCCGATCGTGACCGGCTGCTACAGGTATTGACCAATTTGCTGGACAACGCCCTGCACTTCACCCCCAAGGGGGGAGAAATCACCTTAGGGGCCTCGGCTCTGGAGACCGGGGTCCGGTTTTGGGTGCAGGATACCGGGCCTGGCATCGCCCCGGAGCATCTTCCCCGGCTATTCGAACGGTTTTACAAAGTCGACCCGGCGCGCCAACGCGGCGGCACAGGGCTGGGACTCGCCATCGCCAAACACATCGTCGAAGCCCACGGCGGCCAGATCGGCGTGGAAAGCGCGGTGGGGCAGGGAAGCACCTTTTGGTTCACCCTGCCCCTGGCGCGTTAACCTGCCGTTAAACCAATGCTTACCGAGGGTTAAACGCCGTATCGCCTGACCTTAACCCGCCTGCAGTATACTGGAAACAACTCAAACAAGAGGAGAAGAGTCGATGAAACGCACGCAATGGTTCTTTCTGGCCCTGCTGGTGCTCACCGCCACGCTCCTGAGCGCCTGCGGCGGCAACAGCGGCAACATCATCCAGCCCCCGCCTGCGGGGGGCAACAACACCGCCGGAGGCAACGGCCCGATCGTGCTCAACGGCGCCGGGGCCACCTTCCCCCTGCCGGTGTATTCCGAATGGATTCAAATGTACAAGTCTGTGGCCCCCGATGTGACCATCAACTACCAGGGCATTGGCTCCGGCGGCGGTCAAAAGGCCATACTCGACGGCACCGTGGACTTCGCCGGGTCGGATTCCCTGCTGAAAGAAGAGCAGTATCAGCAAATGCCCGACCTGCAAATGCTGCCCATGCTGGCCGGTGCCGTGGTGCCGGTGTACAACCTCCCCAATGTGGACAGCCTGGTGCTCGACGGGCCCACCTTAGCCGCCATTTACCTGGGCAAAATCACCCGGTGGAACGACCCGGCCATCGCCCAACTCAACCCCGGGCTCACCCTTCCCGACGAGCCCATCACCGTGGCCCATCGCTCCGATGGCTCCGGCACCACCGAAATCTTCACCTCCTACCTGGGCGCGGTCAGCCAGGAATGGAAGGACCAGGTCGGCGTGGGCAAGGCCGTCGAGTGGCCGGTGGACGCCATCGGGCAAGGCATCGGCGGCAAGGGCAACCCCGGCGTGGCCCAGGCCGTGCAATCCACGCCTTACTCCATCGGCTATGTGGAACTGGCCTACGCCAAGAGCAACGGCATTCCCGCCGCCAAACTGATCAACGCCGCCGGGAATGTAGTCGAGGCGAACGCCGAAACCATGCAGAACGCCATGGCCGCCCTCGCCAACGCCTTTGACGAGCGCCTGACCGCGATCATCGTCAACGCCCCCGGAGAAAAGTCCTGGCCCATCATGGGCTACACCTACCTCATCATTCACATGAAAGAGAACCCGGACTGCGCCAAGACCAAAGCACTGCTGGAGTTCATCCGGTGGGCGATCACCAGCCCCGAGGCCGCACAAAAAGCCGCCGATTTGGGCTACGCTTCGCTGCCGGAGGCCGTGCAGCAAAAGGTACTCGCCAAACTGCAACAGGTGGAATGCAACGGGCAAAAAGTGCTGCCCTGAGTCTGTTCCCCATCCGCCCAGGGCAGGTGAGCGATAGACGCTTGCCTGCCCTGGTGGCGTCCTCAACCTCCGGAGTCAGGGCCTGCTCCGCCCTCATGCTACAATAACCCTCGCAAAACCTGCGACTGTCGCGCCCGGTCTGCCTTGCACCCACAGGAGGGTTTATGAGCAATGCAAGCGTCTCCTCCAAAGCAACTCGCCCCTGGCGCGCTGCGCTAAGCCGCCGTCTGGAACACGGCGACCTCATCTGGCGTCTGCTACTTGGTCTGGCCGCCCTGGCCACGGTAGGCCTCATCGCGTGGATAGCCTGGAGCATCTGGGTCGATTCGGCCCCCTCGCGCCAGGCTTTTGGTTTAAGTTTCATCTCGCCGTGGGCCACCCCTTCCTGGAACCCCGTGCTGGACAAATTCAACGCCTGGCCCGCCATCTACGGCTCCTTGGTCACCTCCTTTCTGGCGCTGATCATCGCTGTACCTTTCAGCCTGGCGGTAGCCATCTTTCTGGCCGAACTGGCTCCGCCCCATTTGCACGCCGTGCTCAACTATCTGGTGGAAATGCTGGCCGCCGTGCCCAGCGTGGTGTACGGCCTGTGGGGCATCTATGTCTTCCTGCCGGTGGTCGTCGTGCCCATCGGCCAGGCGCTGGACGCCACTTTAGGCCATGTGCCCGTCCTCGCGGCATTCTTCCGCGGCCCCATCCCCACCTCAGGCCTGAGTCGCCTGGGGGCCGCCCTCATCCTGGTGCTCATGATCACGCCCACCATCACCGCCGTCAGCCGCGATGTGTTGCTGGCCATCCCCCGCTCGCAGCGCGAAGCCTCGCTGGCCTTAGGCGCCACCCAGTGGGAAACGGTGTGGAAGGTGCTCATCCCCTACGGATTATCGGGCATTCTGGGGGCGGTCATTTTAGGGCTGGGGCGCGCCATCGGGGAAACCATGGCCGTCACCATGGTCATCGGCAACACCACCGGCGGCGGGTATTCCATCCTGCGTCCGGGCTACACCATGGCCAGCATCATCGCCAACGAGTTCGCTGAAGCGGTGAGCAACATGCACGCCTCAGCGCTCATCGAAATCGGCGTGGTGCTGTTCGCCATCACCCTGCTGCTCAACGCCTTCGCCCGCTGGCTGGTGTGGAGCGTCAACCGGCGCACCATGGGGAGGTGAACCGTGAGCCTGTTCGAGCAAACCGACCTCAAGCGCCTCTACCGCCGCCGAAAACTCACCAACGCCGTGATGCTGGGTCTGACGGGGGTGGCCACCTTGCTGGCCGTCATCCCCTTAGTGTGGATCACGGTGTATGTGATCATCAAAGGCGGGGCGGCCATCAACCTGGACTTCTTCATTCACCTGCCGCGCCCGATGGGGACGCCCGGGGGCGGTGTACTGCACGCCATCGAAGGCTCTCTGGTGATGGTGGCGCTGGCCTCGTTTTTCGCCATTCCTCCGGCGCTGCTGGCCGCTTTTTACCTGCTCTACCGTCCCAACACGCCCCTGGCCAACGCGCTGCGCTTCAGCACCGATTTGCTCTCCGGCGTGCCCTCCATCGTCATCGGCCTGTTCGGCTACGCCATCATCGTGGTTCATCAGAAACACTATTCGGCGCTGGCAGGCGGCGTGGCCTTGGCCATCATCATGCTGCCCGTGGTGCTGCGCTCCACCGAGGAGATGCTCAAACTGGTGCCCAAAGACTTGCGGGAAGGCGCCCTGGCCTTAGGGTCGCCGGAGTGGCGGGCCGCCCTTTCGGTGCTACTCCCCGCCGCGGCGGAAGGCATCGTCACCGGCATCATGTTGGCCATCGCCCGCGCCACAGGCGAAACCGCGCCACTGCTCTTCACCGCCCTGGGCAACGACAATTACGATATTGGCCGCTACATCCGCCAGGGGATGCAATACCACCAAAGCCTCGGCCAGATTCTGGGCAACATCCTCGGCCAGCCCACCGATGCCTTGCCTCTTACCCTGTGGAAATACGCACAGCAGCCTTACCCCGAGCGCATCCAACAGGCCTGGGCCGTGGCCCTGGTGCTCATGCTCTTCGTGTTGACGCTCAACATTGTCGCCCGACTGTGGCTGGCCTCGGCCAAACGCCATCGCCGTTGATGCTTTCCCCATCCCTCTTCAAAATCGGAGAAGGTGAGCCATGCCCGAATCCCTCGTCACGAAAATGGAAGTCCGGAATGTGTCCGTGTTCTACAAGGACTTCAAGGCCCTCAACGGCATCAGCCTGCCCATCTACGCCAATCGCATCACGGCCATCATCGGCCCCTCCGGCTGCGGCAAGTCCACCCTGTTGCGCTCGCTCAACCGGATGAACGATCTGGTGCCCGGCCATCGCCTGGAAGGCGAAGTGTTGCTAGATGGCGAGAACATCTACGCCCCCAATGTGGATGTGGTGGATGTCCGCCGTCGGGTCGGGATGGTGTTCCAACGCCCCAACCCTTTCCCGATGAGCATTTACGACAATGTGGCCTTCGGCCCCCGCCTGTACGGCATCAAGTCCAAAGCCATACTGGACGAAATCGTGGAAAAAAGCCTGCGCAACGCGGCACTCTGGGACGAGGTCAAGGACAAACTGAAGCAATCCGGCATGGCCCTTTCCGGCGGCCAGCAGCAGCGCCTGTGCATCGCCCGGGCCATCGCCATCGAGCCGGAGGTGCTGCTGATGGACGAACCGGCCAGCGCCCTCGACCCCGTCGCCACCCTGCGCATCGAAGAACTGGCCATCCAACTGAAAGAAAAATTCACCATCGTCATTGTGACCCACAACATGCAGCAGGCAGCCCGTATCTCCGATTATACGGCCTTCCTGCTGATGAACGACCAGCGGGCCGGAGAACTCGTCGAATTCGGCGAAACCCCCACCCTGTTCACCAACCCCAAGGACCCGCGCACCGAAGCCTACATCACCGGCCGCTTTGGATAACCCCCGCACTTCATGGGCCTCAACAACAAGCGAGGCCTCACCCCATGTGGCGGCGGCCCCACCGGATCTCCCGAAGGGCCTTCCCGCCTCAGACCTGGAGCCTCTCCCACCCGGCCCTTTCCCTTTCAGGAGGACGAAATGATTCGTAAGGCATTGGAAGAGAAAATCCGCAAGTTGCAGGATGACATCCTGGTGTTGGGCAGCATGGTTGAGCAGGCCATGCGCGACGCCCTGGAAGCCCTCAAACAACGCGATATTGAGGCCTCGCGCCGGATTTACCACGCCGACGCTGAGATCAACGCCAAGCGCTTCGCCATCGAGCACGAAACCCTGGTCGCCATCGCCACCCAACAGCCCATGGCCCACGACCTGCGCATGCTGGCCTCCATTCTGGAAATCGCCAGCGAACTGGAGCGCATGGGTGACTACGCGAAGGGCATCGCCAAAATCAACATCCTCATGGGCGACCAACCCCTGCTCAAGCCCCTCATCGACCTCCCCCGCATGGTCGAAATCGCCACCTCCATGCTGCACCGAGCGTTGACCGCCTTCGTCAAGGGCGATGTCCAGGCCGCCCGGACCATCCCCGACGAAGACGATGAGGTCGACGCCCTCTACAACCAGATCTACCGCGAATTGATCACCTTCATGATCCAGAACCCCAAAACCATCGACCAGGCCAACTACCTGCTGTGGGCGGCCCACAATGTGGAGCGCATGGCCGACCGCGTCACCAACATCTGTGAGCGCACCATCTTCACCGTGACCGGGGAGTTGCTGGAACTAGATGTGAGCAACGACGAAATGGAAACCCCGCGAGACGGGTCATGACGCGGCGCAAAGTGCTCTTTCTCTGCACGGGCAACTCCTGTCGCAGCCAGATGGCCGAGGCCCTGACCAACGCACGCTACGGCGACCGCTGGGAGGCCTACTCAGCAGGCACCGCGCCTACGGGCGAGGTCCATCCTAAAGCCCTCCAGGTGCTCGCCGAAATCGGGGTTCATCACCAGGGGCGCTCCAAAGGTCTCCACGAGGTGCGCGGGATGGCCTTCGACCTGGTGATCACCGTGTGTGACCAGGCGCGAGAAACCTGCCCGGCGTGGCTGGGCCCAGGCGTAACAATCCATCGGGGATTCCCCGATCCGGCCCAGGCCACCGGAAGTGAAGATGAGGTGCTAGCGGCCTTTCGTGCCGTGCGCGACGCCATCGCCGCCATGCTGGACGAAGTGCTTGGCGCGCCGCCGCAGGCCAAAAGGGCTGAGGGCGAAGAAGGCTTCCTGTTGTCGAAGCCGCCACAGGCCGGTTAGCCACACGGTGTGGTCAGGTTTGCCCCGGCGGCCCAGGGCCCGGTCGCCCGCACGACCGGGGTAACGCGTCCTCTATGCAGGCTCCATTTGAGAAAGGAGACATGTGGCCGATGGAAACCCCCAAATCCCCCTCCGTGGGTCTGCCCCCCGCCGAGGAACGGCTCCACATCCACCTCCCCGCGCGCCACAACCCCAAACTCCAGCGGGTCATGGCCGCCGTGCAGGGCGACGATGAACTGTACGCCCTCTGGCATGCCCAGAACATCAACGCCGTGGCCCGCCTGGGCATGTCGGATCACGGCCCGGTGCATATGCAAATCGTGGCCAACCTGGCGCTGCAATTGTTGCGCCTGCTGGTCAAACATGGCGCCACGCCGTCCATCGTGCGCGACCACGGCATGACCAACGAGGACGCTGAGGTGGTCGTCGCCCTGGCCGCCCTGCTCCACGATGTGGGGATGAGCATCCATCGCCTCAACCACGAAGAATACAGCCTGATCATCGCCGACCGGAAACTCCCCGCCCTGCTGAACCCCGCCTACCCCGATCCGGGGCAGCGCGCCCTGGTTCAGGCCGAGGTGCTGCATGCCATCATCGCCCACCGCGCTGGCGGACGCCCCCTCACGCTGGAAGCCGGCGTGGTGCGCGTGGCCGATGCCCTGGACATGGCCAAGGGCCGCTCGCGCATCCCCTTCGAACACGGCGAAATCAACATCCATTCCGTGTCGGCCATGGCCGTGGACAGCGTGAGCCTGGAAGAAGGCGACGAGAAGCCCATCCGGGTGCACATCACCCTGCGCAACTCAGCCGGCATCTTTCAGGTGGATTCGTTGCTCAAAGAGAAACTCAAGGGATCCGGCTTGGAACCCTATCTCGAGGTGCTGGCCGAAAGCAGCGGCGAAGAAGAGCCGCTGGTGCGGTTGTTCAAGTTGTGAGGCTGGTTCGTCCCACGGAGGTATCCTCCATGCAAGTGTATTTTTTCGCCACCCTGCGCGATATTGTGGGAGGGAAGACAGTCGAGGTTCCCATCACCGAACCCATCACCGTCGAGGCGTTGCTGGAGGCCTTGTTCCAGCGATATCCCCTCTTGCGCTCCGCCCTGCTGGACGACCAGGGCCAACTTTACCCCCAGGTGCACGTGCTCGTCAACGGGCGGGATGTGCAGTACCTGGAAGAGGGCCTGCAAACCCGAATCACCGACCAGGACACGGTGAGCATTTTCCCGGCGGTGGGCGGCGGATGATGAGCAAAACCCATCGGGAAATCCTGCTCACCGGGCTGCCCCGCTGGCTGGTGGAAGACTACTTGGCCTCCCTGGGGGCGACCCTGCAACACGGCGAATGGGTCCACCCGAAGGGCTGGCGGGCGCAGGTGGAACCGGCACCCGACTACCAGATCGGCTCCCTGCGGGTGGGCCAGGTACGGCTGCGGCTGCATGGTTCACCCCAGGCCGTGCAGGCGGCGTGGAAGGCGCTGGAGCCCAAACTCCTCCGCGCCGGGGGATAATGTCGTACTTTCGGCGACTTCGCCGCCAAAAGCACAAAACAAGCCCCCGGATGTAATTCCGGGGGCTTTGCGTGCCGTGGGGGGGAAAGCCCAAACTACGAGATGCCCAACTCCTTCAGTTTGCTCTCCGGCACCACGCCGTTCTCCCAACCGCGGACCTGGTAGTACTCCTCAAGCATCTGCTCCAACTCACACACATGCCCTTCTGAGCCAGGCATGGTGGAAGGTTCCTTCAAGAAGCGCTCAGGCAGATAATCGCTCCCCTCACGGAACCCGGCCAGGTTGTTGTAATACCG
>DUEP01000126.1 GCA_011176535.1 Anaerolineae bacterium
ATCTGAAAGTGTGAAAAGTTTGGTGGCCCTTTTCGAACACTCGTCTTAAAATGTATCCAAATCGAGGGAGTAACCCATGGCAAAAGAATGGCTGACCTTAGGCGAAGTGGCTCAGTTGTTGGGCGTGCATCCCAGCACCGTGCGCAACTGGGCCGACTCGGGGAAAATGCCGGTGCACCGGACCCAGGGAGGGCATCGCCGGTTTCGGCGCAGCGAAGTGGAGTTATGGTTGCAATCCCAGCGCGCCAACGGGGATGCCGCCCAGGCGGAGCAGGTGCTCCAGGAGGCGCTGAAGTACATCCGCTGGCAGATTGCCGAAGGGGAACTGAGCAGACAGGGGTGGTTCCAGAAACTCAATGGGGAGGCGCGCGAAGCCTATCGCAAGTCCGGGCAGGCGTTGATGCAAGGCCTGCTGGTGTATCTGATCGGCAACGAGCAGGCCGGCATGGCCGAGGCGCGCTCGTTGGGCTACGAATACGCCATGCGCGCCCGGCAGTTCGACCTGACCGTGGAAGAGGCGGTGGACGCCTTCACCTTTTTCCGCAATGGGGTGTTCGAGGCCCTGCTGAAGGCTTTCGAGGCTTCGACCGTGCATTCGTCCACGGTGTGGAGCACGCTCACTCGGCGCGTCATGCGTTTCACGGATGAGGTGCTGCGCAGCCTGGTTAGTATTTATATGAAATTGTGCCTGAAGGAATCGGCTGGATGATTTGAGGCCGCCATGAGGGAAAAGCGTTCTTCGACACGCTTTTCGGCCGCGCCCTGGATGCGCTGGCTGGTGCCCCTGGCCCTGGCCCTGTTGGCCCTGGGGCTGTTGGGGGTGGTGGTGTTGACTTTGTTGCCCTGAGGCTGGGCTCCCGGTAAGGGATGCGGTTCGCCCGGCGGAGCGCCCACAACGGTGGCGGAGGCAGTCATGCATTGGATCTCGGCGTTGTCCACCCTGGTGACTTTGCTGTTTGTCGCGGCGGTGCTGCAGCGGTATCGCCGCAGGGGCGGCGCCCACCTGCTTTGGTGGGGGATGGGCCTGGCCTGGTACGGCCTGGGCACCCTGGCCGAGGTGGTGCTGGGCCTGACCTTCAACGCCTGGGTGCTCAAGTTGTGGTACCTCAGCGGCGCAATGTTGACCGCCGCCTGGTTGGGCCAGGGCACGGTGTTTCTCCTGATCCGCCGAGGGCGGTGGGCCAGGGGGAGCGCCTGGGTGCTGCTGGCGGTCTCCCTGGTCGCCGCGGCTCTGGTGTTCTCCGCGCCCATCCTGCCCGCAGCCGCCGACTTCCAGCCCGCTTTGCCCGTCTCTTCGCAGTATCAGGACATCCTGGGGCGCTCGGGGCTGATGCTCACTTTGACCATTTTGCTCAACCTGTACGGTACCCTGACCCTGGTGGGCGGGGCGATTTACTCCGCCTATCTCTTCTGGCGCAAGCAGGTGCTCCTGGAGCGCATGGTGGGCAACATCCTCATTGCGGCCGGCGCGCTGAGCCCGGCCATGGGCGGCTCTCTGCTACGGGCCGGCCTGGCGGACTGGCTGTATGTGAGCGAGTTGTTGGGCGTGGTGCTGATGTTCCTGGGGTTCCGCCTGGCGGTCAAGAGCCGCCCGGCCGAAAAAGCGGCGACCTCTGCCTCGTCGTAGCGCCCCGTTGGCAGGAGCAACGAAAAAGCCACCGAGTCATCCTCGGTGGCTTTTTATATCACGGGGCGGGCTACTTTCCCTTCCACTCCGGCGGGCGTTTTTCAATGAAGGCTTTCATGCCTTCTTCCTGGTCCTCGGTGGCGAAGAGCAGGTAAAACACCCGCCGCTCGTAGGCCAGCCCCTCGGTGAGCGAGGTCTCCAGGGCTTTGTTGACCGCCTCCTTGGCGATGCGCACGGCCACAGGCGCGCGCTCGGCGATTTGCTGCGCCAGTTCCAGCGCTTCGTCCAGGGTGCGCTCCGGCGGCACCACGCGATTGACCAGCCCGAAGCGGGCCGCTTCCTCGGCGCTCAGCGTGCGGTTGTTGAGCACCATCTCCATGGCCAGGTACTTGCCCACGGTGCGGGTGAGCCGCTGGGTGCCGCCCGCCCCCGGAATGATGCCTAAGTTGATCTCCGGCTGGCCGAACTTGGCCGTCTCCGAGGCCACGATCATATCGCAGGTCATGGCCAACTCGAAGCCGCCGCCTAAGGCGTAGCCGGATACGGCGGCGATGATGGGCTTTTTGATCTCGCGGATGCGGTCGAACAGTTCGATATATTCGCGGTTGAGCATGTCCACCGGCGTGGCTTCGGCCATCTCCTTGATGTCGGCCCCGGCGGCGAAGGCCCGCTCGCTGCCGGTGATGACCAGCGCGCCGATGTTCGGGTCGGCGTCGAAGGCTTGCAGGGCGGCCACCAGTTCCCCCATGAGCGTGCGGTTGAGGGCGTTCAGCGCCTTGGGACGGTTGAGGCGAATCAGCCCCACTTTGCCCCGGACTTCGGTAAGGATGGTGGTGTAGTCGCTCATCGCATACCTCCTGGCGAAGGGCAAGGATGTGGACGGAAAAAGACCCCATCAAAAGGATGGGGTCTGAGGTGCACCAGCGGCTTCAGTCCAATTTGGGGATGGTGAGCACCTGTCCCACCTGGATCAGGCTGGGGTTGTTGCCGATACGCTTACGGTTGGCCTGGTAGATGACTTCCCAGTACGCGGCGTTGCCGTAGAACTTGAGAGCGATGGCGCTGAGGGAATCGCCGGGTTGCACGGTGTATTCCACGGGCAGGGTGGCCTTTTCTTGCGCGATTTGCTCTTCTTTCGCCCGCTGGGCGGCTTTGGCGCGAGCCGCCGCCAGACGGCGGTCCATGAGTTCCTTTTGGGCTTTGACGGCCGCGTCGTGCTGCCGGGTGCTTTCCTGGTTTTTACGGGCTTCTTGTTGACGGCGAATCTTCTCGCGGGCTTCGCGGAAAGGGTCTTTCTGTGTCATGTTATTCTCCTTAGGTTGGATGCCTCTCGGTTCGTGACTTCATTATACCCTACTTTTGGGGTTCCCCTTGGCTTTCCCACATCTGCCTCAGTCTGCCGCGCTCTGGCGTCGCAACAGCCGGAAGGCGGTGACGAAGAACACGGCCCAGAGATAGGCCATGACCACCGCCAGCCCGGCTGCCAGCCAGGGCACGCGGAACAAATCCAGGTCAAAGGCCAGGACCAGGGGCAGGTTGAGCATCATCACCGGCACCATGAGGTACATGGCCACGGTCCAGGCCAGCATCCCCAGCGGCTCTGGCAGGGCCCAGGGCGGCGGAGGGGCGGCCCGGTCGGCAAAGACCCAGCCCTGCCCCCAACCCAGGACGATGAGCAGCAGCAATGCCACGGTCACCAGCCCTTTGGCCTTGTCGGGTTGAAGGAGGCTTTTCAGGGTGTTCATCGCGCGAACCGTCTCTTATGCGCGGGAGGCGACCCCCGCGGCAATGTCCGCGAGCAGCCACAAGGCCTGTCCCAAAGCGCCCAGCAGCAGGCCCTGGAAGGCGATCATGCCCGCGGCCAGCACCCGAACCCAGCGCATCCAGGTCGTGGCGTCGCCGAAGAAGGGGGAGGGGTTGAGGGGCATGGCCGTCCCCCTGGCCCAGGCCGTCAAAGCCATGCCCAGGCCCCCCAGGATCAGCAGGGCGCCCAACAGCAGAAAAATTGCAGCGGTGATTTTGGCCACGAGTTTCATGATTCATCTCCTGCCTGAGATGGCGTTTCGTGCAACACGGCCAGCATTTGAGGGTGAAGGTGAGGGTTGGCGGCCAGGATGGATTGCGGGGGCGAAAGGTAGTCCTCGCCGCCGTGGAGGTTGGTCACCACGGCCCCAGCCTCGGCGGCGATCAGCCCCCCGGCCGCCACATCGTAGGGCTGAAGGCGGATTTCCCAGTAACCGTCGAAGCGCCCGGCGGCCACATAGCACAGGTCCAGCGCCGCCGAGCCCAGGCGGCGCACCCCGCGCGTGTGCACGGCAAAGCGGGCGAAGTTGTCCAGGTTGTTCTCCGGGTTGCTCCACATGTCGTAAGGGAAGCCGGTCACCAGCAGGCTCTCGCCCAGGGTACGGGTATCGGACACATGGATGGGTTGCCTGTTGAGCCAGGCTCCCCGACCGCGCTCGGCCGCGAAGCATTCGTCGCGCATGGGGTCGTACACCACGCCGAGCCGCACCACGCCTCCTTCGGCATAAGCCAACGACACGGAGAAAATGGGCACCCCGTGGGCGTAGTTCACCGTGCCGTCCAGGGGGTCCACCAGCCAGAGGGGATCGTCTCCCTCGCTCAGTCCGCTTTCCTCGGCCAGGATGCGGTGGCCGGGGAAGCGTTGCCGAATTTGACCGAGCAAAAAGGTCTCCGATTGATAGTCTATCTCGGTGACCAGATCGATGGCGTGGCTTTTGCTGCCCACCTGATGGCGACGGCCAAAGCCGTGTCGCAGGATGACGCCCGCCTGGCGGGCTAGGAGGATGAGATCGTCCAGCGTGGGTTGCATGGCGCTCCTTGGAGGGAGAAAGAATTTTTGGGGGAGGACGGTCCCTGAGGTCCGGCCTGGAGCTCTTAGCCCTCGGACGAGGAGGCGTCCCCCGGTTCCGAGGCCGCCAGCGCCTGCAAATGGGCCTCGATTTCGGCCAGTTCTTCGCGGATGGCCTGCCGGTGGGTCAGGGCTTCCTGCAGCATGGCCTTGTACGCATCATGTTGAGGTTCCGGCAGGGTGGGAAGCAGCCGCTCCAGACGGCTGATCTGGCGGTTTTTCTGGGCTAGTTTGGCCTGCAGGCGTTCTTTGTGGCCCTGGTAGAAGGCCTTTTCGTCCAGCGGCGGCAGGGTATGTTTTTCTTGGGCGGCGAGGATTTCGGCCACGGTGAGCAGGAATTCGTTGGTGTCGATGGGCTTTTCGATGAATTCCGCTGCGCCCAGTTGCTGGGCAAAAGCCTTGTCTTCGGGGGTGACATAGGTGGCCGAGATGAAGATGATGGGAATGGAGCGCGTCTGAGGATGGCTCCGCAGGCGATAGGCCAGGGCGTAACCGTCCAGGCGAGGCATCAAAATATCGGTGACCACCAGCGCGGGGGGGCGTTGGGCCACTTTTTCCAGGGCTTCGGCGCCGTTGGCGGCGGCAAACACTTCGTAACCCTGGAAGCGCAGGGTCATCACGAGCAAGTCGCGCACATGGGCTACGTCTTCGACGACCAAAATGGGGCCGCTACTGGTCATGGCATCTTCTCCTGCAAGGGACCTGACGAATGCGTGCCGATAGCGCCTTCGATTGTAGCACAAACGAGGAAAGACGGGTATAATGCCCAGCGTTATGATTGCAATTTGGCTCACCCTGGGCATTGCTGTAGCCGCCACGGTGCTGTTGATCAGCGGGCGCGTGCGGGGCGATGTGGTCGGTCTGCTGGTCGCCGCGGCTCTGGCGCTTTCGGGGGGCATCCCGGCCAAGGAAGTGCTGCGGGGGTTGGGGAACCCGGTCATTGTGGTGTTGATTGCCGTTTTTGTGTTGACCAAGGGGCTGGAACTGACGGGGGTGACTGACATCCTGGGGCGGACGCTGACCCGTTGGGCCGGCGGCTCGGAAAAACGTCTGTTGACCACGACCTTTGGCATGGCGGCCCTGCTCTCGTTGTTCATGAACACCATCGCGGCGGCGGCGGTGTTGTTGCCGCCGGTGGCGGCCCTGGCCCGGCGTGACCCGTGCTTTTCGCTGCGCAAGGTGCTCATCCCCCTGGCTTATGGCACCCTGTTGGGGGGGACGGCCACGCTGCTCACCACGGCCAATCTGGTGACCAGCGCGGCACTGGAGGCCCACGGTTGCACGCCCTATGGGGTGTTGGACTTCCTTCCAGTAGGTTTGCCTCTGGTGTTCGTGGGGGGGCTGTTCATAGTGTGGGTGGCCCCTCACCTGTTGCCCAACAGCGACGTTAGGGAGGAGCCGCCGGGGCCTCATCGCTGGACGCTCCACGATTTGGGGGTGGTGTATCCGCTGGACGAAGGACTGCACCTGCTGCGCCTGCGCGAAGGCTCTTCGCTGGTGGAACGCCCGGCCCGGCGGCCCGGTCTGGCCCGGGAGTTGGGCTGGACCCCGGTGGCGCTGCTGCGCGACGAACGCGCTTACCCCATGGCTCGCATCCCCCGCGGGTGGCGGCTACGGCCCGGCGATATCTGGCTGGTGGGGGGGCGGGTGAGCCCGGAGGCGCTGGAGGCTTACGGCCTGGAGGTGGTTTCCCTCGACGAACCTTTGCCCCTCATTCATGAGCAGGCGGCCCTGATCGAGGTGACGCTAAACCCCCATGGCGGGGCGGTGGGCAAGACGCCCCAGGAGTTGCGTCTGCGACGCGACTATGGGGTGCTGGTGTTGATGGTCTGGCGGCAGGGACGGGTGTTCATGAATCGCGTACACCACCTGCCGCTGCAGGCCGGGGATGCTTTGCTGCTTCACGGCCCGCCGGGGAATCTGCAGCGGTTGCTGGACGAGAAAGAGGAGTTTGCCCTTTTGGCCCAGGTGGGGCTGCGTCCCTCCCGCAACCGGGCCAAGGCCCTGGCCGCCATCGCGGCCATGCTCATCGCCCTGCTGCCCGCGGTGCTGGGCTGGATGCCTCTGGCCCTCTCGGCGCTTCTGGGGATGCTTTGGGCCATGCTGACCGGGGTGATTCACCCGGACCAGGCCTATCAGAGTGTGTCGTGGTCGGTGATTTTCCTGGTGGCCGGGATGATCCCCCTGGCCAGGGCCATGCAAAGCACCGGCGCGGCAGCGCTGGTCAGCGAGGCCATGCTGCGGCCTCTGGGCCCCCACGCCCCGGCCTGGGCGGTGGCGGCGGCGTTCCTGGTGCTCACCGTGGCGCTGACGCAAATCATCAGCGGCCAGGCGGCGGCGCTCATCCTGGCCCCCCTGGCCATTGCGGCGGCGGAACACCACGGGCTGGACCCCCGCGGCCTGGCGATGGCCGTGGCCGTGGGCGCCTCGCTGGCCTTTTTGCTCCCCACGGCCCACCCCGCCAATCTGCTGGTTATGGGGCCGGGGCATTATCAGCCGCGGGACTATCTGCGGGTCGGTTTGCCCCTGACCCTGGTGCTTTTGCCGGTGGCTTTGCTGGCGTTGCAATGGGTCTGGCTGTAAACCCTGCTGCGTGATGAAAAGGAGAACATGGGTCCGTTGTTTGCTTTTGAGGTGCTTGCTACCGATGGGCAGGCCCGTGCCGGGGTGCTCCACACGCCGCACGGGGCGTTGCTCACGCCGGTCTTCGCCCCTGTGGGCACCCAGGCCACGGTCAAAGCGATGACCCCCGCCCAACTGGAGGAGGTGGGGGCGTCGTTGGTGTTGGCAAACACCTTTCACCTTTATCTGCGCCCCGGAGATGAGGTCGTGGCGGCGCTGGGGGGGCTGCACGAATTCATGCAGTGGCCGCATCCCATCCTCACCGATTCGGGGGGCTTTCAGGTGTTCTCCCTGGCGAAGATTCGCGAGGTGGACGACGATGGCGTAACCTTCCGCAGCCCTCTGGACGGCTCGACGCATCGCTTCACTCCGGAGAAAGCCATCGCCATCCAGGAAAACCTGGGCGCGGACATCATCATGGTCTTTGATGAGTGCCCGGACCCCTACGACCGAGCTTACAACGAAGAAGCCCTGGCGCGCACGCACCGCTGGGCCGAGCGCTGCCTGGCTGCCAAGACGCGCCCTGATCAGGCCCTCTTTGGCATCGTGCAGGGCGGTGTGTTCCCCGATTTGCGAGGGCAATCGGCGCGCTTCATCGCTTCGTTGGGCTTCCCCGGCTATGCCATCGGCGGCCTCTCGGTGGGCGAGACCAAGGCCGAGATGTACGCCATGATCGAGGTGGTCAACGCGGTGCTGCCCGCCGACAAGCCACGTTATCTCATGGGCGTGGGCACGCCGCAGGACCTGGTCGAGGCCGTGCGGCGCGGCGTGGACATTTTCGATTGTGTGCTCCCTACCCGCCTGGCCCGCCATCACGCCGCCATGCTCCGCAATGGTGGGCGGCTCAACCTGCGGCGCGCCGAGTTCGCCCGCGACCCGCGGCCCATCGACCCCACCTGCACCTGCTACACCTGTCGCCATTTCAGCCGTGGCTATCTGCGCCACCTGATCGTGGCCCGGGAGATGCTGGCGGCCACGCTGCTCTCCATCCACAACATCCACACCCTGACGCAACTCACCTGGGAGATGAGGCAGACCATCCTGGAAGGCCGCTTCACCGCCTGGGCAGAGGCCTTCTTGAAAGCCGTGCCTGCCTGAAAAAGCCGCATGGCCTCCACGCTTCGGCGTGCATCCCGCGGCCTTTGTGAGGATTTCCCATGACCCTTTTCCAAGCCTTCGTTCTGGGCCTTGTGCAAGGGCTCACCGAGTTCTTTCCCATTTCCAGTTCGGGGCATTTGGCCCTGGTGCCGCGGTTTTTAGGCTGGCACTTTTACGGCGGCAACACCTTTGCCTTTAATGTGCTGGTGCAGGTGGGCACCTTAGTGGCCGTGATCGGCTACTTCTGGCGCGATTTGGAGCAAATCGCCGTGGCTTGGCTTCGGGGGCTTTGGCGGCGTCAGCCCTGGGCGACCTTAGAGGCCCGCATGGGCTGGTATCTCATTCTGGCCACCCTGCCGGCCGTGGTGGGCGGGTTGTTGTTGCAGCACCGCGTCGAAGCCGCCTTTAGCAACCCGCGGGCCGTGGGGTTCTTTCTGTTGTTGACGGCCCTACTGCTGTTCAGCGCCGACAGGCTGGGCCGCCAGAAACGCGCCTGGGCGCAGTTTCAGGGCAAGGACGCCTTGACGATGGGCTTCTTCCAGGTGTTGGCGTTGTTCCCAGGCGTGTCGCGCTCTGGCTCGACCATCGCCGGGGGGATGTATCGGCATCTGGATCGCCCCACGGCGGCCCGCTTTTCCTTTTTGATGAGTGTGCCGGTGATGTTGGGCGCAGGGGCCCTGGCGTTGGTGGATTTGTTCCGGCAACCGCAACCGGCTTCGGCCACGCTGGCCCCCTTGATGGTGGGCTTTCTCACCGCGGCCGTGAGCGGGTACCTCTCCATCCGCTGGCTACTCCGTTACCTGGTGCGCCACAATCTCACGGTGTTTGCTGTATACTGCGCTGTACTGGGGTTGACGGCGCTGCTGTTGTTCTGAAGACGCTTTTGGGAGGGCTGGTCGTGCAACACCAACGGGGTTGGACAGCGACTGTACGCCGCAGTCATCTTTGGCTGGGGATGGTGGTGCTGCTTGGCGTATGGGCGCTCACGGCGTGCGCCACGGCGATCCCTACCCCTACGCCTATGCCCACACCCACCGCGCCGACTTTCCTGGTAGTGGCGCATCCTCCCGACCTGACCCCCTGGGATGCGGATTTGCAGCGTTGCGCCCGGACATGGAACCTTCCCCTGGTGGTGCACGAGGTGGCGTTGCGCGCCTTGCCCACCACCGAGGCGGATGTGGTGCTCACCTGGGGCGCTCCGCCCGCGGAGGCCCACGCCTTCGCCTTGGGCGAGGAGACGGTCTGGGCGGTGACCTCGCGCACCAACCCGGTGCGTGATTTGTCCCCCGCCCAGGTGCGGTGGTTGTTTTTGGGTTGGGTGACGGATTGGCGCGATTTTGGGGGGCGGGCTCAGGGGGTGCGCCTCTGGGCGCCCGACGAGGATGACCTGGTGTATCCCGTGTTGGAAGACCTGCTCCTCGGTGTGCCGCCCGCTTCACAGGCCAAAGTGGTGCCGGGCCCCAGAGCCGCTCTGGAGGCCCTGGCAAAGGTGCCCGGTGGTGTGGCCCTGTTGCCAGGCCGCTGGCTGGTGGCGGCGGATCTCCCGCCGGAGGTGGCCTCTCGTGTCGAAAAGGTGGCCGTGCTCAGCGCCGAACCGCTGGGCCAGACGCCCGTGGTGGCGTTCACCTGGGAGGAGCCCCAGGGCACTGCGCGCGACCTCATCGCGTGTTTGCAGGGGACAGCACCCCCTCAGGGGGGCGAATAGCCTCTGGCGCCGGCGCCGGCCCCGGGATCCAGAGTTTTTAGATGTCGAACGGCGTTGCAGTACAATAGGGGCATGCAATCCCTTGGCATCGAGAAGGAGGAACGATGGACGCTCCGGTAACTTTTCAGCAAGAGCGTTGGAGTCTGGCTGATTTGTTCGCCTCGCCTCAGGAGGCGGAACAGGCTTTTCAAGAGGTGGAGCAACGCGTCGCCGCCATCGAGGCCTGGCGCGACAAGTTGACCCCCGACATCCCCGCCGGGCAGTTTATGGCCCTGCTCCGCGAGATCGAAGACCTCAACCGGCTGGCGTATCGCATTCACGGCTACGCCAGCCTGCGCTTTGCCGAAAACACCCAGGACCAGGAAGCGCAGAATATGCTGGGCAAGGTGCGCCAGTTCATGGCACTGATGGGTAATCGCTTGCTCTTCTTCGAGTTATGGTGGCGCAACCTGGACGAGGAGAACGCCCAACGCCTGATGGCTGAGGCGGGGGATTACCGCTATTATCTGGAAAAGCAGCGCCTCTACCGCCCGCACACCCTGAGCGAGGCGGAGGAGAAGATCATCAACCTCAAGGATGTGACCGGGGTGAACGCGCTGATCACCCTTTACAGCGCCATCACCAATCGCTATGTGTTCCGCCTGGAGGTGGATGGCGAGGTCAAAGAGCTCACCCGGGGCGAGTTGATGGTGTACGCCCGGCATCATGACCCCGATTTGCGGGCCCGCGCCTACCAGGAACTTTATCGGGTGTACGGCAACGACGGGGCCATCCTGGGCCAGATGTACCAGGCCGTGGTGCGGGACTGGTACAACGAGAATGTGCTGCTGCGCAGGTATGCCAGCCCCATCTCGGTGCGCAATTTGCACAATCATCTCCCCGATGAGGTGGTGGATACCCTGTTGGCGGTTTGTCGTGACAACGCCGAGGTGTTCCGGCGCTTCTTCCGCCTCAAGGCCCGCGTGCTGGGGATGGACCGCCTGCGGCGTTACGATGTTTACGCCCCGGTGGCGAAGTCGGACAAGACCTATGACTTTGCCACGGCGGCCCGGATGGTGCTGGATGCCTTCAAGCGTTTCGACCCCCGCATCGCCGATCTGGCCCGGCGGGTGTTCGCCGAGCATCATCTGGACAGCGAGGTGCGCAGGGGAAAGAGGGGCGGGGCCTTTTGCTCCACCGTGACCCCGGACCTGACCCCCTGGGTACTGGTGAATTATCAGGGTCGGGTCGATGACATCGCCACCCTGGCCCACGAGTTGGGCCATGCCATTCACTCGATGCTGGCTGCCCACCACAGCCTGTTCACCCAACACGCGCCTCTGCCGCTGGCCGAGACCGCCTCGACCTTTGGCGAGATGATCCTCATCGACGCGCTGCTGGAACAGGAAAGCGACGAGACCGTGCGCCGCGATATCCTCTTCCGCCAGGTGGACGACAACTACGCCACCATCCTGCGGCAGGCGTACTTTGCCCTTTTCGAAAAGCAGGCCCACGACATGGTGCAGCAGGGCGCCTCGGTGGAGGATCTGGCGGAAGCCTACATGGACAACCTGCGCGATCAGTTTGATGACGCCGTGGCGTTGAGCGATGAGTTCCGTTGGGAGTGGGTCTCCATCCCGCACATCTATCACGCCCCCTTCTATGTGTACGCCTATGCCTTTGGCCAGTTGCTCGTGCTGGCCCTTTACCGGCGCTACAAGGAAGAGGGCGAGGCCTTCAAGGAGCGCTACATCAACCTGTTGGCCACCGGAGGCTCCAAGCCGCCCATGGAGATGCTGGCCGAAGCCGGGGTCGATGTCAGCCGCCCCGAATTCTGGCAGGGCGGGTTTGACATCATCAACGGCTGGATTGACCAACTGGAGGGCATGGTGTAGTCCGGAGCCCGAGGCTGGATTCCCGGCCCGGCAGGTGAACAAACCTGTCGGGCCTTTTTTATTCCGGCAGGGCGATGAGCGTGCCGAAGCGTCCGGTTTTCCCCTTTTCGGCACGGTGGGAGTACCAGTCTTCCAGGTGGCAGGCGGTGCAGATTTCGGCCACTTCAATCTGCCGCACGCCGGCCTGCTCCAGCAGCCAGCGGTTGGCCGCCCAGAGGTCGAAGTGCACCCGCTGCCCGCCCGGATGGGGCAGCAGGGCCTCGGCCTGCTCACCAAAGGCGGCCCGCACCTGGGCCGCCACTTCTTCGCCCACCTCGTAGTGGTCCGGGCCGATGGAGGGGCCGATGGCCGCCAGGATGTCGGCGGGGCGAGAGCCGTAGCAGGCGACCATCTGCTCCACGGCTTTTTTCGTCACCCCCAGCACTGTGCCGCGCCAGCCCGCATGGACGAGGCCTACCACCCGCTGCACGGGGTCGGCCAGCAGGATGGGCACGCAGTCCGCATAGCGCATGACTAAGGTCACATCGGGGCGGTCGGTCAGCATGGCGTCGGCCTGGATGTGGGGGCGTGCGTCCGGGCGGGGGGTGTGGGCGCAGACCACCGTGGCGCTGTGGACCAGCCACACATCGTAACGCGAGGCCAGAGGCCGCTCCAGGGCGGCGAACACCCGGCGCAGGTTCTCCTGCACCCGCCCACGCTCGTCCCCCACCCTGTTGCCTAAGTTGAGGGAATCCCACGGCGGGGGGCTGACACCCCCGCGGCGGGTGAACACCCCGTGGGGGATTCCGGCTTCGGCCAGAAGGGAGGCGACCCAGTATTTCAGGGGTGGTTGTTTCACAAAGGGCATGGACGGTTCTCTCACGGGCGGGGTTCGGCGGGCCGCTGGCCCGTCATCCGCGGGGCCATGAGTTCCCGGGTTTCGGCCATGGATTGCTCCACCAGGGGGTAGCCAAACCAGGCGGTGGTGAACCCGAAGAGAAAGCCGGTGAGGGTGCGCAGCAAAGGCGTGCTTTCGCGGAAAGGCAGCAGGTGGAACGGGGCTTGGCTGAGGATCTGGCTCAAGCCGTCCACGCCGATGGGGGCCCAGCCGATGAGAAGCCACAGGGCCAGGGGCAGGGGCTTGGTGTGTCGGCGCATCAGGGCGAAGAACAGGCCGAAAAGCAGGATGGCGCCGTAGATGGCCACATCGCGCTGGCAAAGGGCCACCTTGTAGCCCACCTGGGGGTTGCCGAGGAAGCGCCGCGCGGCCAGCAGGGTTTGGGGACGGTTGCTTTCATCCAGGCCGGTGGCTTGCTGGAAGGACTGCCATCCCGGCGGGGCGGCGTATTGGCGGGGGTAGGCCGGTTGTTCGCCGAAGAGGAACCAGGAACGAAAGGCCAGTTGATGACAGACGCCGCCGTAGAGGCGGTAGAGCACGCGGGCAGGGGCTTCGGCCCCGGCGTGCATGAGCATCGGGGCGGCAAAGGCTCCTCCCACATACAGAGCCACCAACAGATTGAACACGAAGAGCCAGTGATGGGCGAACCACCAGACCGCCCGCTCGACGGTGGTGATGGCCCGTGGAGAGGGTGGGTTGGAGGACGTGGTACCGCGTTGCCGTTGACCATCCCGGGCCGCCTGCAAGGCGATGAGCAGGCGGGTGCGGTCGAAGGGCGGGTTGAGGCGATAGGGGCCGATGCGCACCTGAGGCAGTTCCCCCAGGCGGCGGGCCAGGGCTTCATCCTCCCCCACATCCACCTCGGTGACTTCGTGGGGCACTTCGTCACGCAGCGCGGCCAGCAGGTCACGCACCTTTTGGGTGGCTTCCTTGGCCTCGGTGTGGGTGTAGATGGTGACGCGGATCATGGGGCGACTCCAACAGCGGTGAGCCCTTGGCGCAGGGTGTCTTCGTCGAGGGCGCCGATATGGACAAAGCGGACAATGCCTTGCGCATCGAGGAAGAAGGTGGTTGGAAGTCCATGGACGCCGTAGCGGGTGGCGACGGCGCCTTGGGTGTCCAGCGCCACGGGCGGGGTGAGCCCTTGCGCGGCGAGAAAGGCGCGAGTGTCCTGCGCCCCATCGCCCACATCTACGGCGACGACGGCCACATCGGTGCGCTGGCGGGCCAGGCGGTCGAGCAAAGGCATCTCCGCACGGCAGGGCGGGCACCACACGGCCCAGAAGTTCACCAGCACGGGGCGCAGACGGAAGTCGGCCAACTTTACCGGATGCCCCTGGAGGTCTTTCAGTTCCCAGGTGGGGGCGGGGTAGCCCACCACGGGCCGCGCGCCGGTGTGCAGCAGGCGGTTGCCCACCACCACGGCCAAAGCCATGCCCAGAAGGAAGAGCAGGCTCCGCAGGAAAGGGGGGCGCCAATCGGGACGCATTACAGCCCGAAGTCGAAGAAGTTACCCAGTTGAGCCAGGCGCGCGAAGGTGCCCGTGAGCAGCATCACGCCCACGATGACCAGCAGCACACCCATGACGATTTCGGCGATGCGGGAGACGCGGCTGTAGCGGCGGATGAGTTTTGCCACCGGCTCCAGCGCCAGGGCGGTCAGCAGGAAAGGCACGGCCAGGCCCGCGGAGTACACGCTGAGCAAAAGCGCGCCCTGAGCCACCGAGCCGCCTTGCAGCGAGAGGGTGAGAATGGCGCCCAGCACCGGCCCCACGCAGGGCGACCAGCCCGCCGAAAAGAGCACGCCCATCAGCGCCGAGGAGAGCAGCCCTTTGCCTTCCACCTCCATCTCGGGCCGCAGGTCCTGTTCCAGGAAGGGGATGCGGTAGATGCCGATGGTGTGGATGCCAAAGATGATGACGATCAGGCCGCCGATGCGGGCCAGCCAGAAGCGCAGGTCATACAGGGCGCCGCCCAGAGCCGAGGCCCCCACGCCCAGGAGCACGAACACGGCGCTGAACCCCAGCACGAAGGCCAGGCCGTGGATGAACACCCGACCGCGCGAGACCGGGGTTTCCTCGTCCTGAGCCCCGATGGCCATCCCGCCCAGATAGCCGATGTAGGCCGGTACCAGCGGCAGCACGCAGGGCGAGAGGAAAGAAAGCAGACCCGCCAGAAAAGCCAAACCTGCGGTGACTTGCATGGATGCTACCTCCTGAAGAAAGTCCCCTCTCGTCTATGGGAAGGGGGTTTGTTCAACCTAGCCCCTCGATCACGGTGATCTTCGTGCCGCCGGGCATGCTCACCGTGACATCCCCCGGATCGTAGGGCACGGAAGGGGCCGTCCAGCGAAAGACCCACAGCGCATCTTCGGGCCGGGTGTTCACGCAGCCGTGGGACATGGGCACGCCGAAGTTGTTGTGCCAGAAGGTGCTGTGGATGGCGACGCCATTGTCGGCGAAGAGGGAGGTCCAGCCGATGCCGGGCAAATCGTACCCCCCGCCGGTGGACCCGCCGCTCATGTGGACGCTGACCAGTTTGCGCCAGATGGGGTAGGTGCCCAGAGGGGTCGCCCACTTGTCCACCGCCTGCCCGGCGGCGTTGAACCTGGCCCCGGTGGACACGCGGCAAAAGTACACCTCGCTCCCACCTTCGTAACACGAGAGCGTCTGGTAGGTCACATTGACCACGATGCGCTTGTCTTCCACCTCGGGGGAGATAGGGGTCAACTCTTCCGGGGTGATGGGGCGGAAGGCTTCGGCCCGGGCCCAGAACCAGTCGCCGTAACTGCCGTAGCGGTCGCCCACGCGGTACCACACCAGCCCGTTTTCGTCGGTGCGGATGGCATTGGCCCAAAGGATTTGGCTGTAATACAGGCGTGGCCGCGAGGTGTGCTTGAGCCAGGGCGAGCGTGCGGGTGGGTTGTCCAGGATGATGTCCACATAGGGCACGCTCACTTCCACCCACATCCCCTCCGCGGCGTAGGGGAACCGCTGCAAGGGCTTGTTGGGCCGAAAGCGCACCGGCTGCAGATAGGGCGCCCAGACATAGCCTTTCTCGGTCTCCACGAAACGCTGACTGACGCGATAAGGGTTGCGGCCCACCACTTCCCGCTGCCAGGTCACCACAGCATCCTCGTAAAGCACAGTGGCCGTCGGCGCGTCCACATCGGGGCGTACCTTGGCTTCCACCTTGCCGCCGACGCACACGCGTCCCAAGGGCGTGTCCTCGGGAAAGGTTTGCCAGGGGAGCAGCTGGCTCAGTGGGCGCAGCGCCACCGTGCCCAGCCCCAGGACGGCCAGTTTGAGAAAATCGCGGCGAGAAAGCATCATGGGACCCTCACAGTCTCCAAAGGATACCACAGAACGCGCCTTTTTCGGGTCCGGCTGGGCGGGGAACCCGGGGCGAGGCCGCGCCCCAGGGTGAAAACTCGCCCCTGGGGTCAGTCCGTTTCCCGTAGCATCCGGGGCAGCACGATGCCCTGTTGGCGCTGATACTTGCCCTTCTTGTCGGCGTAGGAGATTTCGCACTCCTCGTCAGCCTCGAAAAAGAGCACCTGGGCAATGCCTTCGTTGGCGTAGATTTTGGCGGGTAAAGGCGTGGTGTTGGAGATTTCCAAGGTGACATACCCTTCCCACTCCGGCTCGAAGGGCGTGACATTGACGATGATGCCGCAACGGGCGTAGGTGCTTTTGCCCAGACAAATGGTCAACACATTGCGCGGGATACGGAAGTATTCCACCGAGCGGGCCAGGGCGAAGGAGTTGGGCGGGATGATGCACACATTACCCTTGAAGTCCACCATGGAGCGCGGGTCGAAGCCTTTGGGGTCCACCACGCTGGAGAACACGTTGGTGAAAATCTTGAACTCGTCGGCCACGCGGATGTCGTAGCCGTAGGACGATAGCCCGTAGGAGATGACACCGGTCTGGACCTGACGGTCGACAAAGGGCTCGATCATGCCATGCTCCAAAGCCATTTTGCGGATCCAATGGTCGGGTTTGAGGCCCATGGTTTTCCTCCTTCACGGGTTGTGGTTTCCTGCCCGCGAGAGGGACGGGCAGGTCGTGGCGCTCTACCGGCTCAGAGCCTAGGCGAGGGGCACGCGTTCCACGTCCGGGTTACGGGCGGGCGGAACGTATCGCCAGCGGTGGCCCCAGTTGATGAAGCGCTTTTCCAGCAGGTGATAATTCACCCAGGCAATGCCGTAGGTCACCCCGGCCGCCAGCAGGGTGACCCCGATAGAAGGCAGGTCTTGGAATCGGGGGGGCTGATGGAATATCCAGGCGTGAAGCAGGCCGTTGACGAGTTGATGGAAGAGGTAGATGCCGTATGAAATCATGCCTATCTTGCGTAGCCAGGCTTTCTGGAGCAGGCGAGCCAGTCTGCCCTGTTCTTCGCTGAGGATCCACGCCAGAAGGGTGGCATAGAGGAGGGCGTTGAAGAAAAGGTGGTTGGTGCTCCCCAACGGTTCGGAGAAGGAGAGGTAAAAGTAGCGGCCTGTCAGGAGGAGGAAAACCCAGGGTAGGACCTTTTTCCACCGGGCTGAGAGGCGGGCGCGGGATTCGAGAACCGCCAACAGCACGCCGAAGAACAGGGCGTCGAACCGCCATGGGGTGAACATGAAGCCATAGAATTTCCCGTCTCCACCCAGGGTGCGGCGTAACAAGAGGGGGAGTCCCAAAAAACCGAGCGCAACCCAGGGGAAGCGTCTGGGGGAGGTGACGCGTACCAGCCAGGGAAGGAACAAGTAGAACTGTTCTTCAATGGCCAGGGACCAGGTGATGGCGAGAAATTCGTTCCCAAAGGTGCCGTGCAGAATCATGGCCAGATTTTGCCCATAAATTAGGTAGGCTTCCAAGGGAAGGGGGTTGGCGAAGAGGGTTGGGTCCAAGTTCAGAAAAGGGGCGTGGTGGGCCAACCAGCGTAAGCCCAGGAAGAGGAGCAGAAGTTCGTAGTAGGCAGGGAAAATCCGTGCGATGCGCCGGAGGTAGAACACGCGGTAGTAGTTTGGAGCTTCCCGGTGGTGGAGAAGGATGCGCCCGATGAGAAAACCTGAAAGCACGAAAAAGAGGTCCACCCCTGTGCCCCCTCGGCTCAGCAGGTGGCGTAGCCATTGGAGCAGCGGGGAAGGGCTTTGATGGATGGGAATCGCCACATAATGATAGGCGACCACCATCAGGATGGCGACCCCACGGACGCCGTCCAGGGCTGGGATGCGGCGCAGTGGGGCTGGGCGTGGCGTGGTCAAGGACAAGGGAGCAGCCTCCAGTACACCACTGTGAGCCGTCCAGGCTCCGCGGTCAGCAACAGTTCATGCGGGCACCCTAGGGCGACCACCTGAAGCCGGTAGGAGCCCGCCGGCAGGTTGCCCAATGCCTGGGTTTCGTGCCATTGGGGATCGCCGGCCAGGTTGGGGTCGGCGTAGGTTTCGAGGTATAGAGGGGCGGAGGAGGCGTCTGCCGGGATCACGCTGACGGCGGAAGAGGTCCCGTTAAAGTAGATGGGGTTCCCCTGAGGGTCGGTGATGCGCCAGGCGACCACGCTCATTCCCTCGGGTGGGCGCAACCAGAGCAGGGGGTTCTGCACGGCGTCGTAGGTATTCTGGCCCAGGCGCACTTCCAGGTGCAGATGAGGCCCTACGGCCACGCCACGGCTGCCTACGGTGCCGATGAGGTCGCCCTGGGCCACCTGTTGCCCAACGGTCACGGTGATGGTCTCCAGGTGGCCGAAAAGGGTGAACACCGGTTGCGGCAGGCCAGGGAAGGTGTGGCGCAGCACCACCGCCTGGCCGTAATAGTTGGGCCAGGGTGCCAGCAGATGTTCCGGGGCATCGTCAGGGCCGGCGAAGACCACCTCGCCAGAGGCCGGAGCGAGCACGGGGTCGCCTTGCGCGGCGGGGAGATCCAAGCCGTGGTGCGGGTCCCGGCGTCCGCGAGCCGTGCCGCCGAAGGGGTAGTAGGCCAGGGTAGCCGCATCGGGGGGCGGCACGGGCCACGCCAGCATGAAATGGCCGGGCAGCACGCACACGGGCCCGGCGCAGGGCACGGAAGTCGGCGTGGGTGTGGGCAACTCAGGAGGAGGCATTGGGCTGGGGGGGAGGGGGGAAGGAAGAGGGGAGGCGGTGAAGGTGGGCCGAAGCGCAGGCGAAGGGGGAAGGGGCGTTGGAGTGATCGGGCCACGACAAGAGGCCAGCACCAACACGCCGAAGACGGCCCACCCGAGGAGGACGAGGCGGCGGTTTCGCGTGTGCTCGAAGGTCATAGGCGGCGTCAAAAGGCGTCCCGATGGGGGAAGAAGGGGGGGTGACGTACCGGAGTTCTGAGCGGAGGGGCCCTGTTATGCCCGGAAGTAACCCCGGCGCAAGGGGCGGATTTCTTCCACTGTGATGAAGGCGTTGGGATCCAGGCGGGCCACCAGCTCGCGGATCTCGGGCACCTGACGGCGGGTAACACTCAGGTTGAGCACGGTGACCGTGCCGTCGCGCCCGCGCCCGGCCACTTCGGTGACGGCGAAGCCGGCCTTGCGCAGCCCTTGAGCCAGGGCAGCCCCCTGGCGGGGGCTAATCACCCGCACATGGGCATAGCCCATGGCCAGACGCTCTTCCAGCCACATACCCACCACCGTGCCGGTGGCGAAACCGGCGGCGTAGCCCACCATGTTGAGGATGTTGTCCAGATTGGTGAGCACCTGGCTGATGGCCAGCACAAAGACCAGGGCCTGGAAGAAGCCTAGCACCCAGGCCAGAGCCTTTTGCCCGCGGATGACGAACAGCAGGCGCAAGGTGGCCGCCGAGACATCCACGATGCGTAAGGCGAAAATCAGCAGCGTCGAACCGATCCCGGCGAGCCAAGGGAGTTGAATCATGGTCGCCCTCCTATGCCGCTCCGCCACACGCCGCGACGGATGGGCCGCACCGTCTCGGCCGTGACGAAGGCGTCGGGGTCGGCCTCCGTGACCAGTTGCAACACACGCGGAAGTTCCTGCTGGATGACACCAATGTTGATCAGGGTGACCGTGCCGTCCCGCCCCTGGGCCGGTACTTCGGTGAAGGCGTAGTCTGCGGCGCGCAGCGCCTGCCCCACAGCGCCACCCCGGCGGGAACTGATGATGCGCAGATGGACATGGCCGGGCATCAGGCGGCGTTCCAGCATCATACCAAACACGCTCCCGGTGGCAAAGCCCAGGGCGTAGCCCATCAGCGGCAACGGGCGCTCGAGGGAGGTGGTCACCATGCCCAGGGCCAGGAGGAAGAGGATGGATTGGAGAAAAGAAAGCAGCCATGCCCAGGCCTTGTGGCCGCGGGCGATGGCTGCCAGGCGCAAGGTGTCCAGCGTCAACCCTGCCAGGCGAAGGAAGAACAACAGCACGGCGGCGACCCAGAGGGTGCGCGGTGCCCAGGCGAACATCGTGCCTCCTCGGAGCCTTTACAGGTCTTCGGAAACCTTTTCGAGCTGGCCCTGAATGATGGGCAGGTAAAGTTGTTCCAGATATTCTTTGAGCATCCGTCGGGTGCTGAACTGGGGCGCTACGGTGCGAATGGACTCTTTCATGCGGGCAATCCACTCGCCGGGGAGACCATCCGAGGAGCGTTTGCGGTAGTACATGGGGATGATTTCGTTTTCCAGCGTCTCATACAGGCTTTCGGCGTCGGCTTCGTCCTGCAGGTCGGGGTCCTCGTAATCGCAGTCTTCCCCGATGGCCCAGCCGTTGTGGCCGTTGTAGCCTTCGCGCCACCAGCCGTCAAGCACCGAGAAGTTGAGCACGCCGTTGATGGCCGCTTTCATCCCCGAAGTGCCGCTGGCCTCGTTGGGCCTACGGGGCGTGTTGAGCCACACATCCACGCCCTGGACCAGATGGCGGGCTACATTCATGTCGTAATCCTCGATGAACACCAGACGTCCGCCGTTTTCGGCCAGTTTGACCTTGCGGTACACCTCCTGGATGAGGCGCTTGCCCGGCTCGTCGGCGGGGTGGGCTTTGCCGGCGAAGATGATCTGCACCGGCATGTTGGGCCGGTTGAGCAGTTCGAGCAGACGCTCGAAGTTGCGCAGCACCAGGCTGGCCCGCTTGTAGGTGGCAAAGCGGCGGGCAAAGCCGATGGTCAGGGCATAGGGGTCAAGCAGCGCCCCGGCGGCGACTACCTGTACCGGATGCACGCGGAGTTCCAGCCACATCTTGCGCGCCCGCTCGCGCATGAAGGCCACCAACTTGCGTTTGAGGTGTCGATGCACGGCCCACAGTTCCGCGTCGGGGATGCGCTCCACCTGTTCCCACACGGCGGGGTCGTCCATGTGTTCCCGCCAGTCCGGGCCTAAGTAGCGGTCGAAGAGGATGGTGAGCCGACGGGCCAGCCAGGATTCCAGGTGGACGCCGTTGGTCACATGGCTGATGGGGACCTCATCCTCGCGGCGGTCGGGCCAGAGAAAGTGCCACATGCGGCGGGCCACCTGCCCGTGCAGTTCCGACACCCCATTGCGGAAGCGCGAAAGACAAAAGGCCAGGATGGGCATGCTGAAGGTCTCGCCCCAGGTGTGTTGTTGCCGGGCCAGGTCGAGGAATTGCTCGCGGGTCAGGCCCAGTTCCGGCCACAGGTAGGCGAAGTATTTCTCCACCAGCCACACGGGAAACTCGTCGTTGCCCGCGGGGACCGGCGTGTGGGTGGTGAACACATTTTGCGCGGACACCTGTTGTTTGGCCTCGGCAAAGGAAAGCCCCTGGGCCACATACTCCCGAATGCGTTCCAGGGTCATGAAGGCCGAGTGCCCCTCGTTCATGTGCCACACCGTGGGGTTATACCCCAAGCGGCGCAAGGCGCGCACGCCGCCGATGCCCAGGACGAGTTCCTGGGCGATGCGTAGTTCCAGGTCGCTGAGGTACAGGCGGGAAGTCAGGGCCCGATCCTCGGGGGCGTTGTCCTCTACATCGGCGTCCAGCAGGTACAGGGGTATCCGGCCCACCTGGATTTTCCAGAGGCGGAGGCGCAGTTCCCGGCCGGGTAGGGTCACCGAAACCGTCAGGGGGGAGACCCCATCTTCTTCGTAGAGGGGAACGATGGGCAGTTCTTCGTAGGCCAGGTCCACACCCAGGGCTTCCTGCCAGCCGTCATCGGAGATGCGTTGGGTGAAGTAGCCATGGGTGTAAAAGAACCCCACGGCCACCAGGGGCAGCCCCAGGTCGCTGGCTTCTTTGAGGTGGTCACCTGAAAGCACCCCCAGGCCACCGGCATAGATGGGCAGCGTTTCGTGCAGCCCGAACTCGGTAGAGAAATAGGCGATGGTACCCTGTACATCGGGGTATTGGCGGCGGAACCAGGTGTCCCTGGCCTGGAGGTAGGCGTCGAACTGGCGCAGGATGCGATCGTAGAGGGCCAGGTAGTAGCGGTCGGCGGCCACGGCGTTGAGTTGGGCGCGGGCCACCTGCCGGAGAAAGCGAATGGGGTTGTGCCCGGTCTCTTCCCACAAGGCTTTGTCGATGTGGGTGAAGAGGCGCTGGGCATTGGGTTTCCAGGTCCACCACAGGTTGTACGCCAGTTCGCCCAGGCGTTCGATGCGCTTGGGCAAACTGAAGTGGTTGGGTGGGATTTCGCGAAAAGCCATAGGATGCTCCTTGGCAAGGATACCAACAAATGCCGATTTTACCATGAGAAGAAGCGCCCCGCTTTTCCGGAGGCGCTGCGCATGGTCGAGAAGCGCGGAAAAGGGGGCCGCGACGGCTTTTCAAAAGGCCCTTCGTTGGCGGGCCAGCAGGGCTTTCAGGACCTCGGCAGCGGCGGCAGGGATGAAAAGCAGCCCAAGGATGATACGCCATTGGGCCCAACCCAGCGGCACGGTGTCGAAGATGGGGTTCAGCGGGGGCAGGTAGATCACGGCCAGCAGCAAGAGCGCAGAGGAAAGCACGGCCCAATTCATCGCCCGGTTGCTGAACAGCCCGATGGTGAATACCGAGTGGCGTTCGGAGCGGGCCGTGTAGGCCCGCAGCAGTTCGGAGAACGCCAGGGTGGCGAAGCCCATGGTCTCGGCCAGGGCGGGGTTGTCGGGGTGGTTTCTCAACCCCAGGCCGTAAGCGGTGAGGGTGGCGGCGGTGATGACCAGCGTCTGGCCCAGGATGCCCAGCCACATCGGACGGTTGATGATGGGCTCCTGGGGCGGGCGAGGGGGGCGTTCCATGATGTCCGGGTCGCCTTTTTCCACCCCCAGGGCCAGGGCCGGGGCGCCGTCGGTGATTAGGTTGAGCCAGAGCAACTGGATGGCCTTCAAAGGGGAAGGCAGCCCTGCCAGGGTGGTCAGGAAGATGGTGGCGATCTCGGCCAGGTTGCAGGAGATGAGGTAATACACAAACTTGCGAATGTTGCTGTAGATGATGCGGCCCTGCTCCACGGCAGAGACAATGCTGGCGTAATTGTCATCGGTGAGCACCATGTCGGCGGTTTCTTTGGTCACATCGGTGCCGGTGAGGCCCATGGCGATGCCGATATCGGCTTTTTTGATGGCCGGGGCATCGTTGACCCCGTCGCCTGTCATGGCGACGACCTCGCCATGGACCTGGAGGGCCTCCACAATGCGCAGTTTATGGGCCGGGGAAACGCGGGCAAAGACGGCGGTCCGGGAGACGGCTTCCCGGAAGGCGTCCTGGTCCATGCGCTCGATGTCGTCCCCGGTCAGGGCTTGCGCGCCGGGCTCCCACAAGCCGATCTGGCGGGCCACGGCCACGGCGGTGTTGAGGTAGTCGCCGGTGATCATCTTGGTGCGGATGCCGGCGCGGCGCGCTTTTTGCAGCGCCGGGATGACCTCGGGGCGAGGTGGGTCGATCATCCCCAGCAGCCCGGCGAAGACCAGATCATGTTCCAGGGCGGCAGGGTCGAGGCGCTCGGGGCGTTCCTTCAGCGGGCGGTAGGCGACGGCCAGCACTCGCAGGGCCTGGGAGGTCATGGCTTCGTTGGCGGCCAGGATGCGCCGACGGGCGGCCTCGTCTAAGGGGCGCACCTCCCCTTGGGCGTTGAGCACGGCCTGACACAGGCCCAGCACAATGTCCGGCGCGCCTTTGACCAGCACCACATAGGGCGCATCTTCCCCGTCGTGGGGGGCAAAGGTGCCGCCCTTGGCCGATGGGAGGCGATGCACCGTGACCATGCGTTTGCGCTCGGCGTCGAAGGGGATTTCGGCCACGCGGGGGAAGGTGGCCTCAAGGGCCGGCTTGAACCTGCCCGCTTTGGCGGCGGCGACCACCAGGGCGATTTCGGTGGGGTCTCCTGTGGCGGCGAAGGTGGCGGCCTGATCGCGGGCTCCGGAGGGGGGCAACTCGGCGTCGTTGTTCAGCGCGGCGATCCAGAGGGTGGTGAGCAAAGCCGGATGCCGGGTGGGGTCGATCCGCTCTCCCTGCCGCAGGAACTCGCCCTGGGGCTGGTAGCCGGTCCCGGTGATATGGAAGGTCTGACCCGCCGTCCACACCTGGGTGACCGTCATCTCGTTCTGGGTCAGGGTGCCAGTTTTGTCGGAGCAGATGACCGTGGTGGAGCCCAGGGTCTCCACCGAGGCCAGACGGCGGACCAGCGCATGGCGTTTGATCATCTCCCGCATCCCCAGGGCCAGGCTGATGGTGACCACCGCGGGCAGGCCCTCGGGCACGGCGGCGATGGCCAGGCTGACGGCGATGAAGAACATCTCCAGGGGCGGTTGACCGTTCATCCAGCCGAGGGTGAAGATCAGGGCGCTGATGCCCAGGGCGGCCCAGCCAAGAAAGCGCCCCAGGGATTCCAGCCGGCGCTGGAGGGGCGTGGGCTCGTTTTCCACGGTTTGGATCATGCGGGCGATGAGGCCCAGTTGGGTGTGCATGCCGGTGGCCACCACCACCCCGTGCCCCCGTCCGTAGGTGACCAGGGTGCCCATGAAGGCGGTGTTCACCCAGTCGCCGGTGGCGCGGCGGGCGTCCAGCACCACGGCGGCGTCTTTGCTCACCGGCTGGGATTCCCCCGTGAGGGCCGACTCGTCGATGCGCAGGTTGACGGCTTCCAGCAGACGCACATCGGCGGGTACATAATTGCCGGCCTCCAGCAGCACGATGTCCCCGGGCACCACCTCCCGTGCCGGGATGACCTGGCGGCGGCCATCGCGGATGACATGGGCTTCTGGGGCGGCCATCTGGCGCAGTCTGGCCAGGGCCTCCTCGGCTTTGCGTTCCTGGATGACGCCCAGGGCCGCGTTCAAGGCCACGATGGCCAGGATGGCCCCTGATTCCACGAAGTCGCCCAACAACGCCGAAATCAGGGCGGCGGCCAACAGGAGCCAGATGACGAAACTGTTGAGTTGCGCCCAGAGGTGTTGCCAGAAGGTCGGCGGAGGTGCCTCGACCAGTTGATTGGGGCCGTACCGGGCCAGGCGGCGGCGGGCTTCGGCGGTGCTCAACCCCTCGCGGGGGGGCGTGTTCAGGTGGCGCAGTACCTCCTCAGCGCTCAGGGCGTGCCAGGCGGGCGGGCTCGGGGCGTTCTGCGAAGGGGAAGGCGGCATGGGCGTCTCCTCGGTGATGGGATGTGCCTTTGTCAGGCCGCGGCGCTTTAACCTTGCTCGGGCGGTTCAACGGGCGAAATCACCCTCCATGCCCATATTATACGAAATACGGCGCGGGAGCGGTGGACGTGCTATAATCCACCCTCAAGGAGCAGAGAGATGAGAGGCTGGCGCAAAGTGAACATCGTTCGGGGGATCGGCCTCTTGGCCTTGAGCGGGATCTTGCTGTGGGGGTGTACCGGTGCGGTCGGGGGACCCTCGCCCACGGCCTCCCCCCCGCCGACGGCCACCTGGACGCCCTGGCCCCCTTCGCCCACACCGGTGCCCGTGGCCGCCGAGGTCAACGGTGAGCGCATCACGGTGGAGGAAGTGCAGGCCGAAATGGCCCGTTTGCAAGCCGCCGCAGCGCAACTTGGCATGAATCTGGCACCAGAGGAGGCGTGGCAGCGCGCGCTGGACGATTTGATCGACCAGGTGCTGCTGGCCCAGGCGGCTGTGGAGCAGGGCTTCGACCTGGAGGCTGCAGTGCAGCAGGGCCTGACCGAGGCCCAGGCGGCTTATCCTTCTACGGAGGCTTTTTTGGCATATCTGGCTTCTTTGGGCTTTGATGAGGCCGGCTATCGGGCCTGGTTGGGACGGGCGACGGCCGCCGCCTGGATGCGCGATCGCATCGCGGCCCAGGTTCCCACCCAGGCGGAACAGGTACACGCGCAACAGATTTTGATATATAATGAACAGGAGGCCCGGCAAGTCTGGCAGGCTTTACAAAGCGGCGCCGATTTTGACCAGTGGGCCGCCGTGTACGATCCGCAGAATCGGGGCGATTTGGGCTGGTTTCCCCGGGGTGTGTTAAGCGAACCCGCTCTGGAGGCAGCCGCCTTCCAGTTGGATGTGGGTGCCATCAGCCCGGTCATCGTCACCCCTTGGGGGTATCACATTTTGCGCGTTCTGGAGCGCCAGTCGGCGCGTCCTTTGAGCACCCCGGCCCGGCAGATTCTGCAACAGCGGACGTTGGCTCAATGGTTGCAAGCCCGCCGTGCGCAAAGCGAGATCCGCCTGGGGCCTTCCCCGTACCCCACCTCGGCGCCTTGAGGCGAGGAGAGCGTTCCGATGACCACCGACGAGATGGATCTGTTTGAGGATTTCGATGAGGGAGGAGGCCGTCCCCGCAATCCGGGGATGGTGTGGAATGTGCTCACTTTTTTGACGCTTCTGACCACGGTGTGTTTGCTGGGTTATTTTGTGGCGATTTTCGTCAATCCGTACAGTGGCCTGAACCCTTTCCCGCCACCCACCTTGCCGCCCACCCTGGGGTTCCCTACGGCGACCCCCACCCAGCCCTTTGCAACCTTGCCCCCGACCTGGACCCCCAGTCCAACGCTGACCCCGCCGCCCACCAATACCCCACCCCCCTCCCCGACGCCCTCGGTCAGTCCGACGCCGGTGTTGCCTTCGGCTAGCCCGACACCCACGGCCACGCCGCCGTATGGGCTTCAGCCGGGCGTCCCGGCCTATCTGAGCAGCCAGATCTGGCACCCGGATCAGGGGTGTAATTATCTGGGCGTGGCCGGGCAGGTGCTGGATGTGAACGGCCAGCCCCTGGTGGGCGCGCCGATCGCTATCAAGGTGGAGGGCACGCTGGCCGACACGGCGATTTCTCAAGTGGCCCTCCCGGGCACCGCGCCCCATGTGGGCCCGTCAGGGTTTGAGGTGATGCTGGCCGATCACCCCATCGCTTCTTCGGGCACGCTCTACATCCAGGTGGTGGACTTGAACAACTTCCTGCCGCTTTCGGAACCAGTGTACTTCGGCACCCGTGATTCGTGCGAAGAAAATGTGGTGCTTATCAACTTCCAGCGCCAGCCGTAGGCTGGGGCGGTGGTGAAGCCCTGCTTTGAGACGCCAACGACGGGCCGGTGACGGGCCCGTCGTTCGTTTTCCCCGGTATCGCAGGGGGTCAACGCCACCCGGCCAGGAGTGCAGCGGTGAGGGCGCCCACCAGGGTGGCGAGGAGGTTCACGCCGTCGTTGTCCAGCCCGCGCCAACCCTGGATGGGATGGGTGGGTTGGCCGCAGGTGTGCCGGGGATGGTGTTCGGTGGTCTTACCGCAGGCGGGACAGAAATACACCACCTGCACGGTGGCGCCTAACAGGGAGTCGGCAAGCGCGCCCAGAAAGCCGCCCAGCGTCACGGCCAGCCCGGTCCGCAGGTCGGCGCCCCCGAGGGCCAGTAGTCCCAGCCACAGGCTGCCCAGGGCCGAGGCCCCTAGGCCCAGAGTGGACACCGCCCCCGAGGTGCCCGGCGGCACAGGGCGCCAGTGGCGCACATCGCGGGGCGGGCTGGGGCTGAGCACGCCGATTTCGGTGCCCCAGGTGTCGGCCGTGGCGGCGGCCAGAGCGCCAGCCGCAGCAGCCCACCACCCTGGGGCGGGGAACCATGCGTGGCCCAGGGCGCACAGGGCGGCCACGCCACCGTTGGCCAGCACTTGAGCGGCGTCCCGGGCGTTGCTTTTGGCGAAGCGGGTTTTGAGGGCAGCCTTGCGCCCTGGCGCCACAAAAGACAACAGAGTGGAGGGCAGGAAAAAGCCTAGCAAGAGGGCGGCCCAAGGCCAGCCACCGAAGCCCAGCATGGCGCCCCCTACCAGGGCAGCGGCCCAGGCGCCTGAGGTGGTCAGGGCGCCCCAGCGATAGGCTCCACCGGCCACCGCGGCGGCTAGAAGAAAGGCAGCCAGCAACCAAAAAGGGGACATAAACCAAAAGGGTTGTGGAAAAAGGCGTATAGATCTGTGGAAAACCGGGGAGTGTCTGTGGAAAACTCAGGAAGAGAAGAGGAAAAACAGGGTGAACAGGAGCAGGCTGAGGGAAGCCAGGCTGTTGCTCAGCCAGATCGGGTAAGCCAGCGCCCGGCGGCGAGATCTGCGGTAGGCGAAGAATCCCATCCCCAGGCCTGCGCCGAGGAAGAGGAAGTTCACCACGGGGAGGAGCAACCAAGAGGTCACGGTGGCGTTCCCCGGGATCCGGCCCGTGGAAAGCAGGGCGGTCAGCAACAAGGCTCCACCGCTGAGCCAGGCGGTCAGCAGCAATCTCTGGGCCCAGCGGTCCGTGCGCAGTTCGCCGAAGACATCCAGAGGATGGCGGGTGTAGGGAGGAAGCGGGTTCAGGCTGCCCGCCTCGGCGGCCAGGCGCAAGGCCTCCAGAAAAGCGGCAGGGTCCTCCGGCGAGAGGGCGTACCACCCGTGAGGCGTTTCCACCAACACCAGGCGGTGGGGGTCGGCGGCCAGGTACTCGATGGTTCCCCAGGGGGCGCGCCGACGGCCCAGCAACCAGCCGGGCCAGCGTAGCCGGGGCAGGGGAGCGGGGCGCTCCAGGCCCTCGTTGAGGTAGGCGCTCAGCACTTCGGGCATGGGCAGATGTACCTCACGCCAGCCCCAGCGCAGTTGCAGGCCGTCGCGGTGGATCAGGTATTCGCTGCGCTGCAGGGCATAGAGGCCGTAAAGGAAAAGCCCGGCCAACCCGACGAGGAGCAACCCGCCGAAGATGTCCAGGGCCAGGGGCGGCCCCACCGGGGTCATGGCGGCCAGGTTGAGCAGCCAGAAGCCGCCAGCCAGGGCCAGTAAGGCCAAGAGGCCTTGGAAAAGGCTTCCCGCGGTGCGGGGCGGTTGAAAGCGTTGCGCCGTATCCACGGGCCCATTATACCCCCATGCTATAATTGACGCATGAGGCGTTCCCGGGCTTCTTTTTGGGGGCTGGTGGCCGCTTTGCTTGCCATCGCGCTGGGGGGTTTTGTGGCCCTGTTTCGGATGCTGAGCGGGCCGGTCCATCCCAGCGCGCCGCGGGCGGTTACGCCGCCGGCGGTGACCGCGCCCTCAGGCGAGGGGGCGGCCTGGGCGGTGTTCTTCACCCGGCCCGAGGAGCCCGCAGCGGCTACCCTGCGCGGCGGGCCTGACGCGGCGCTGGCGCAGGCCATTATCGGCGCCGGGCGGCAGGTGGATGTGGCGGCCTACGATTTGAACCTGTGGAGCCTTCGGGACGCTTTGCTGACCGTGGCCCGGCGGGGCGTGCCCGTGCGGGTGGTGGCCGAATCGGATCACCTGGACCGGCCGGAGTTTCAGGATTTGCGGACCGCTGGGATCCCCGTGGTGGGCGATGGGCGCGAAGGGCTGATGCACCACAAGTTCGTGGTCATCGACGGCTACGAAGTGTGGACCGGCTCGATGAATTTCACCCTCAACGGGGCGTACCGCAACGACAACAATTTGCTGCGCCTGCGTTCCCTCCGCCTGGCCGAGGATTACACCGCCGAATTTGAAGAGATGTTCTCCGACCATCATTTCGGCCCGGATGTGGGGGAGAGCACACCCTACCCGCAGGTGAGCCTGAACGGGAGGCCGGTGGAGGTCTGGTTCTCGCCCGACGATCATCCCCTGACACGCTTGCTGAACCTGATGGGCCGGGCACAAAAGCAGGTGCTTTTCCTGGCGTTCAACTTCACCGACGACACTTTGGCGGCCAGGCTGATGGCCCTGCACGCCCAGGGAGTCGAGGTGCGCGGGGTGTTCGAAGCCCAGCAGGTGGCCTACAGCCAGGGCAACGAGTACCGTCGCCTGCGGGAGGCCGGGGTGCCCGTGCGCCTGGACGGCAACCCCCACCGGATGCACCATAAGGTGTTCATCGTGGATGGACGTTGGGTGGTCACGGGGTCGTACAATTTCACCCGCAGCGCCGAAGAGCGCAACGACGAGAATGTGCTCATCCTCGATGACCCGGACCTGGCCGCCCTGTACACCGCGGAGTTCGAGCGGGTGTGGGCGCTGGCCCAGCCGTGAGGATGGGGGATGGAGAGGGGAGAAGGAAAGCGGGAGGGGGAAAGAAAAACGCGAGATGCTCTCTCGCGTTGGGTAGGTTGGGGCCAGGGGGCCTTTTTGCAGTACAATAGACCCAACCTGCTGTTGTCCTTCAGAGGGGGGTGCGTTCACCCTCTCGGCATATCCCGACCATCAGGAGGGACACCCATGCTGGATATCCGCGGCAAGTTTTACCTCGGCCGGTGTTACGATTTGGCCCAGGGGCAGGTGTTGCCCGACCTCGTGCTCTACGACCCCGATGACCTGACCACCCACGCCTTTGTGGTCGGCATGACCGGCAGCGGCAAGACTGGCCTGTGCATCGACCTGCTCGAAGAGGCTGCTTTGCAGGGCATCCCGGCCCTGATGCTGGACCCCAAGGGCGACATCACCAACGCCTTGCTCCACTTCCCCGATCTGCGGCCCGAGGACTTCGCCCCTTGGATCAACCCCGACGAGGCCCGCCGCGAGGGCAAGACCGTGGCCCAGATGGCCGGCGAAACCGCCGACCTCTGGCGCAACGGCCTGGCCAAATGGGGCATTGGCCCCGAGCGCTTGCGCGCCCTGCAGCACGCCGCCCACTTCACCGTCTACACCCCTGGATCCGACGCAGGCATCCCCATCTCCATCCTGGCCTCTCTCAAGGCGCCCGACATGCCCCGGGAGGGCAACCAGGAACTGCTGCTAGAGAAAATCAGCGGCACGGTGACCGCCTTGCTCACCCTGGTGGGTTTCGACGAAATCGATCCCGTGCAATCCCGCGAGCACATCCTGCTGAGCAACATCTTCCAGCACGCCTGGCGTCAGGGACGCGACCTCACCCTGGCCGACCTCATCCTGCAGACCCAAAGCCCGCCCTTCGAGAAACTGGGCGTCTTCGACATCGAGACCTTCTTCCCTGCCAAGGACCGCGCTGCCCTGGCCATGCGGCTGAACAACATCCTGGCCGCCCCCACCTTCCAGACCTGGATCCAGGGCGTCCCCCTGGACATCCAGCGCCTGCTCTACGCCCCCGACGGAAAGCCGCGCCACAGCGTGTTCTACCTGGCCCACCTCAGCGACCAGGAGCGCATGTTCTTCGTCACCCTGTTCTTCTCGGCTGTGGAAGCCTGGATGCGCACCCAGCCCGGCTCCGACGCCCTGCGCGCCCTGGTGTACTTCGACGAAATCTACGGCTACCTGCCGCCCACGGCCAACCCGCCCTCCAAGCAGCCCATGCTGCGGATGCTCAAGCAGGCCCGCGCTTTCGGGCTGGGGCTGGTGCTGGCCACCCAAAACCCGGTGGATGTGGACTACAAGGCCCTCTCCAACATGGGCACCTGGTTCATCGGCCGTTTGCAGACCGACCGCGACAAACAGCGCCTGCTCGACGGTCTGCAGGGTGCCTCGCCCGGCGTGGATCGCGGCACCTACGACCGGCTGATTTCCAGCCTGCGCAAGCGGGTCTTTCTGCTGCACAATGTGCACGAAGCCGAACCGGTGGTCTTCCACACCCGCTGGGCAATGAACTACCTGCCCGGACCGCTGACCCGCGCCCAGATTCCAGCGTTGAACCGGATGGTCGGTGCCGAGGCCCCGGGGGCGGCCCCGGACGGGACCCCGGGGGCCGTCGCCGCGCCCGCGGGGTCCGGTGCCGTCCCCCAGGGTCCGGCCCGGGAGGAACCCGTCGGGAGCGGTGAACCTTCCGAGGATTGGGGCCTGACCACCAAGCCGGCGGTGCCGTCCGGGGTGGCCGAGTTCTTCCTCCCCCAAACCCTCACCCTCTCCGAGGCGCTGGAGAAACACGGGGTGCGCCTTTCCCCCGAGGCCGAATCCCTGGGCGTGCGCTATCGGCCGATCCTGTTGGCCCAGGCCGAGGTGCGTTTCGTGCGGGCCAAGTATGGCTTGAACACGGTGCTCACCCGCACGGCGTTGGTGCAGGAGGTGGACCGGAGGGGCATAGTGCGCTGGGAGGACTGGGAGGCCGAGCCGGTGGACGAGCGCACGCTGGAACGAGGGCCGTTGCCGCAGGCCCGCTTTGTTCCCCTGGAAGCGCCCTTGACCGATGGCAAGGCCCTCAAGGCGCTGCGTCGCGACTTCGCCGAATGGGTCTATCGGGAGACGGTGGTCACCGTGCGGGCCAACCCCAAGTTGAAGGTGTACGCCGGGCTAGAGACATCGCGGGCGGCGTTCCTGCGGCGGTGCAGCGAGGCGGCCCGTGAGAAGATGGAGAAGGAGTTGGACAAGGTGCGGGCCCGGTACGAGCGCAAGTTGCGCACCCTGCGCGGGCGGCTGGCCCGCGAGGAGCAGGAGCTGGCCCAGGACCAGGCGGAATACGAGCAGCGCAAGATGGAAGAGTTGGGCACCCACGCGGAGAACATCTTCGGCCTGTTCATCGGCCGGCGGCGTCGGCTGAGCACCTCGCTCACCAAGCGCCGCCTGACCGAGCGGGCCAAGGTTGATGTGGAGGAGTCGCTCCAGGCCATCGAGCAATACAAGCGCGAGATCGCCGACCTGGAGCGGGAGATGGAAGAGGCGCTGGAAGAGGTCAAAGCTCGCTGGGCCGAGATCGTGGAGGTCGAGGAGGAGATCCCGGTCACGCCCTACAAGAAGGATGTGCAGGTCAGCCTGTTTGGCGTGGCCTGGCTGCCGTGCTATGTGTTGCGCGACGAGGAGCGAATTGTGGAAGCCCCGGCGTATGGGTAAAAGGACGATGCAACTGCCCTTAGGCTTGCCCGAAGAAGAGACCCGCTTGCGCCCCGAGGTGGCGGCGTTGCCCACCCGCGCCGAGCGGTTGGCCCGGCTGCTCCAGGGCGACCTGGACTTCCACGGCCGGCAGGACGCCAGCCCTTTGCACGCTTTACATCCTTTCCCGGCCAAGTATCCTCCCCAGTTACCGCGGCTGTTCATCCAGCATCTCACCCAACCCGGCGAGGTCGTGCTGGACCCCATGATGGGCTCTGGAACCACGGTGCTGGAAGCCCGGCGTTTGGGGCGGCGGGCCGTGGGCACGGATATTGACCCGCTGGCGTTGCACCTGGTCGCGGCCAAGGTGGCGCCGCCGTCGCCGCTGGCTTTCGAGGAAGGCTTTGCGCGCGTGTTGCGCCGGGCGGAGGCGCATCTCGGCGCGGCCGGCCGGCTGGCGGAGGAATACGCGCGCCGCTTCGATGACGCGACGCAACGGTTTCTGGACTACTGGTTCTTGCCGGATACGCAACGCGAGTTGCTGGCGTTGAGCATGGCCATCGCGCAGGAGGCGCCGGCGTTACGGCTTTTCCTGCAAATCGTCTTTTCGAGTCTCATCATTGCCAAATCGGGCAGCGTGGCCCAGGCCCGCGACCTTTCGCACACTCGGCCTCACAGGGTGCGCAAGCCCGTCAAACCGGCGCTGGAGGTTTTTCGGGTCAAGGCCCGCCGGGCGCTGCGCATGTTGACCGAACATGCGGGCTTTCCCCCCACGGCCCCGCCGGCGCTGCTGGCCGAGGCCGACGCGCAGCATCTGCCGTTGCCCACGGACAGCGTGGCGCTCATTGTCACCTCGCCGCCCTATGCGGCCAACGCCATTGACTACATGCGGGCACACAAGTTCACTCTGGTGTGGTGGGGCTATTCGGTGAGGCAACTGAGCGCCTTAAGACGGGAGTACATCGGCGGAGAAGCCCTTCAGGGGGTGTGCTTGGAGCCGCTGCCGGGGCCGGCCGAGCGGGCCGTCGAGCAAATCGCAGCGGTGGACCCTAAGAAAGGCCGCGTGCTGCACCGTTACTTTTCTGAGATGCGGCGGGTGTTGTGGGCCATGCGTCGGGTGCTGGTGCCCGGTGGCGCGGCCGTGTTGGTGGTAGGGGAGAGTACGATGCGGGGCCAGCCGGCACAGGTGCCGCAGAGCCTGGGGGCAATCGGCGAGCAGGTGGGGTTGGCCCTGGTGAGCATCGGGGAGCGCCGCCTGGATCGGGACCGGCGCATGATGCCGGCGCGCCGGGGCCGGGCCGCCACGGCCATCGAGCAGCGGATGCATGTGGAGTATGTGCTGGGATTTGTCAAGCCAGGAGGAAAGCCGTGAGCGCGGTGTGGGCGACCTTGCGCCGGGCCTATCATCGCCAACTTTGCCAGCAGGTGTTGGCTTTGGATAGCCGCGGTGTGCCCAACAATGCAGATCGCCATAGCCGGGCCAGCCGCGCCATCGCCCAAAATCTGTGGCAGATCGTCTGCGCTAAGGTGAGTGTTACGCCTCCTACCCGGCAAGTGCCGGGGCAAACGGTAGGGCGGGCCTTCGAGACGGCCACCAGGACCTATCTGGAGCAGGCCTTTGGCCGTTTGCAGCACCTGCGTCCCGGTCGCTGGCATTTCACGGTCTCTGGGGAAAGCCACCAGTTCGCTCAATATCGGCATCTCGTCGATCTCAAAAGCATTTTGCAGGCCCATCGCCAGTTGCACGCTGCTTTGGGGGATTACCTTATTCACCCCGACATCATCGTGGCCCGTTATCCTGTAACCGATGAGGAAATCAATCGGGAGGAGAGGTTGCTGGGGGAAGAGGAAATCGCTACGCTGACCCCCTTGCGGGCGGCCAATAACAAGGCGTTGTTGCTGCACGCCAGCGTTTCGTGTAAGTGGACGATGCGCAGTGACCGGGCGCAGAATGTGCGCACGGAGGCGTTGAACCTGATCCGTAACCGCAAGGGCCACACGCCGCATGTGGTCGTGGTCACGGCAGAGCCGCTTCCTGGACGGCTGGCCTCGTTGGCGTTGGGCACCGGAGACCTGGACTGCGTTTACCATGTGGCCTTGCCCGAATTGCGCCGGGCGGTGGCCGCGCTGGGTGAGGAGAGCGCCCGGGAACTGTTGGAGACCATGATCCTTGGCCAGCGGCTGCGCGACATCAGCGACCTGCCCCTGGATCTGGCGGCGTGAAGGGAGGCGGAACGGTGCGACGGCGTGACCTGGTGCTGTTGGCCCTGGCCGGCTTGGCTCTTCTGGTGAGCCTGGGCTTCTTTCTGGGCGCGCCGCGGTTGGAAGCGGTGGCTCCGGCCAAAGGGGAGGAGGTGGCCGTGGGCTGGGTTGAGGTGCGGCTCACCTTCTCCTGCCCGGTGCGCCTGAAGGATGTGGAGGCCCGCGTGGCTTTTGACCCCGCCGTGCCGGGCACCTGGCGCCTTGAAGGGGAAGGGCGGGTGGCCGTGTTCACCCCGGAAGCGCCCTGGCCTCCGGGAACCGAGGTGCACGCCACGCTGCGCAGCGGGGTGCGGGCCGCCGGATGGCTGCCCTGGCCGGCCCTGGGCGGACGTGTCTGGCGCTTTGCCGTGGCCCCGGTGCTCTTGGCCTACCTTTCCCCCGCGAACGGCCCCGCCGACCTCTACGCCTTCGACCCCCGGCAGGGTTCGGTTTCGCGGTTGACCAACCTCAACGGGGTGTTGGCCTACGCCGTAGGCCCTCGAGGGCGCTGGATTTACCTCAGCGTGCGTAACACCCGTTTCGGCGCTGACCTGTACGCGTTGGACCGCCTCTCCCCCGAGAAGGAGCCGGTTTTGCTGCTGGCCTGCCTGGCCGATGTGTGCACCGCCCCGCAGCCCGCGCCCGATGGCCGGACGCTGGCTTTTCAGCGCAGCGACGCCTCGGGTCAGCATTTGCGCATCTGGCTGTTGGATGTGGCCACCGGTGAGGCGAGGCCGGTTTCGCCTGAGAACCACTACGCGCAAGACCCCCGCTGGAGTAAAGACGGCAAACTGGCCTACTATGACGCCACCCGGCAGGGCTATGTGGTGTTGAACGCTTCTCGGGAAGAAGAGGCCTTTTTCCCCAGCGACACGCACGCCGGTTACACCTGGACGGCGGATGGACAGGCCCTTTTGGTGGTGCGGTTACAGCCGCTGCCTCAGGTCAAGGGAACTCATGGGGAGCCCTTAGTGACGGCCCATCTCTGGCGCTTGAGCCTCACCGCCGGAGTGCCGTTGGATTTGAGCCGCCCGGCCGAGGTGGAGGATGCCGCGCCTGCCGCCGACCCCACGGGACGCTGGATCGCCTTTGCCCGGCGGTACATGGACCCCGATCGCTGGACCCTGGGCCGGCAGGCGTGGCTGATGACCCCCGTGGGCGGTTCGCCTCACCCGTTGACCCAAAGCCCCAATTTTCAGCACCAGGCGTTTGCCTGGTCACCCGATGGGAAACGACTGGCTTTCGTGCGTACGGATCAGGGGGATTTGGGGCTGCCGCCGGAGGTGTGGGTGTATGACCTGGTAGAAAACACCCTGGCCCGCGTGGCCGTCCATGCTTATGCCCCCTGGTGGCTTCCTTAGGCCCGGTGATCTTGCCTGCCCGTTCCTTGTTTCTCTGCTGGCTGCTGCCGGCCCAGGCGCAGCACCGTGCCCGCCCTCGCCGGCGTCCCTGGTCTGTGCAGGTGCGCCGTGGGTCCCCGTGGATTATAATAAACCCAAAAAGTGTGGCTGAGGAGGGGCTTATGCGCCGGATTATCCTTACCGTGGTCATGGGCCTGTTATGGGCCGTGGGCCTGATGGGTTGCCGGGGCCGCCTGCCCCAGGCCGCGCCCGCAACCCCCACCCAACCCACCTCCACCTTCACCCCTACGCCCACATCC
>DUEP01000127.1 GCA_011176535.1 Anaerolineae bacterium
ATTGGCGCACAGTTGACTTCGGATGAACAGTTGGGCTTTGCCTTCCCGCCGGGGAGCGAGCTGGTGGCGGCGGTGAACGCGGCGCTGGAAAGCATGAAGGCGGATGGCACGCTGCAGGCCCTCAACGAGAAGTGGGGCCTGATCGCCGGAGGGAATTAGTCGCTTGAGAAAGGGGGTCGGTTCAATCCCGACCCCCTTTGGTATGCAACCATGTGGTTCCCTGGGTGTGTGGCTATCCTGAAGGGAAGAGGTGAAGTGCAGATGTCTGAAGCATCCTGGTCGTCTAAGTCGACTTCGGGTTCCATGAATCAACCGCGCACTTCCTGGTGGCGTGAGGTGCCCTGGTGGGTGGTGATGGTGATCGCCACCGGGTTCCTGGTGCTTTACCTCATTCTGGCTTCCCCTAACTATCACGATACCTTCATCTATTTGCGTCAAGGGGTCATCACCACCTTGCGCATCACTTTGTTCGCCTATCTGATCGCGGTGACCTTTGGCTTGCTGTTGGGTTTGGGCCGAACCGCCAAGAATATCGTGGTGTACAACCTGGCCACCCTGTATGTCACCGTGGTGCGGGGCATCCCGATGGTGGTCATTTTGCTCTACATGGCCTTCGGTCTTATCCCTTTGCTGGTGCACGCGCTTAATGGCCTGGGCGAGTGGGGCCTGGCGACCGTGGGCTCGTGGGGCGTCTTTCAGGCCCTGGCGGGTTTGGGCACGCGAGATATCAGCATGGAAATGCGGGCCATCATCGCCTTGGGCCTGGGGTATGCCGCCTATGAGGCCGAGGTGTTCCGCGCCGGGATTCAATCCATCGGCCGCGGGCAGATGGAAGCCGCCCTTTCGCTGGGCATGTCCACCTTCCAGGCCATGCGTTTTGTCATTCTCCCCCAGGCGGTGCGGCGGGTGCTCCCGCCCCTGGGCAACGATTTCGTCGCTCTCCTGAAGGATTCTTCGCTGGCCACCGTGCTGGCCGTGCGCGAGATCACCCAGTTGAGCCGCCTACGCAAGGCCAGCACCTTCCGGGTGTTGGAGACTTACAATGTGGTCACTTTCCTCTATCTTTCCATGACCCTGTTGCTCACGGCGCTGGTACGCTATCTGGAGCGGCGGATGAAGGTCGTGGAATGATCCCCGCCCCGTTTGTTCCCCCCACGCCCTCGAGCACTGCCCCTCTCGGGGGCGTTTTGGTTTGCCGGATTTTTGGGGTTGTCCCCCACTCCGAAAAAAGCCGGCCCACGGAAATTTCCGCGGGCCGGATAGTGCGCTGGGCGGGAGTTGAACCCGCACGCCCTAACGGGCACGTGGCCCTCAACCACGCCTGTCTGCCAGTTCCAGCACCAGCGCACGGTGCACGGCGTATTATAACGGGAACACGGGGGTTGTCAAGGTCTGTTTCCTGCCCAACGAGGGGCTAAGCCTTTTCCCAGGTTTCGCGGATGGCAATGCCCCGCGCGCGCAGGCCGTCGAGCACGCGTTGAGGCGCCACGGCGATCTCTTGCGGCACCGCGCCCGGCTTCACGGTTCCCTGAACCTGCAAAGCCAGCATGGTGGCGCAATGCCATCCCGTCAGCCGCTCCATGGCGCGGAACTCTGTGGCCTCGTCGTATTCGTCGTACACATCCACGATCAGCTTTACCTCGCGCCCGTGTTTTCGCCCGGTGCCGATGACATGAATCAGAGCCAGGTCGCGCACTTCGGGGTCGTACAGTTTGGGTTCCAGCAACGCATGGAACACATCGCGGGGCACCACCGGGGTCCCGTGGACCTCAACGGGGTCCAGTTCGAACAACCCCAGTTCTTTGTACGCCCTGAACCAGGCATAGTGGCCGGGATAGCGCAGGGTTTTGTTGATGTAGGTGCGTACCTTGCCGCGGAAGGTCCAGGGCGCGGTGGACGCGCCGCCGGTGGTGATGAAGGCTTCCAGTTCGCCCAAGGGTGGGATGGTGAGCCGCTCGTAGCCGGTCAGCCCCTCGACCTCGGTCAGTTCGCCGTCGATGAGCAGCACAGTGGTGCCGTAGTATTCGTTGGTCAAGCCGTTGATGTGAAAGAGCAGGCTGTAGTTCCAGGGTGGCCTGGGGTGCTTGGGCAACCCGCCGTCGTAGATGCGCACTTCGTAGGCTTCATCCAGCGTCTCGATGATGTAGGCACTGATGGTGTTGATCAGGCCCGGCCCCATGCCGCAATCGGGGACGATGCTCACGCCGGCCTGACGGGCGGCTTCGTCCAGTTCCAGTTGGCGGAACACCGTTTCGGTGTGACCGCCCATGTCGCACAAATGGGTGCGGGCCTCGATGGCCGCTTGCGTGATGCCCAGGTTGAAGAAGTACGGCACGGCGCTCAAGGCCCCGTCGGCCGGTTCCAGCAGGCGGCGCAGGGCCTCCCCCTCGCGCACATCCACCTGCACCGCACGAGCAACCGGGTGCTGCAGCAGTTGGTTGACCCGCCGAGCGCTCCGTTGAGCGTGTTCTAGGTCGGCGTCGGCCAGTACCACCTCGGCGGCCTGTCCCATCCGCGCCAAATCATAGGCCGCCGCCGTGCCCTGACGACCTGCGCCTAAGACCACATAGCGATACCCGTCGTTCATTCATGGTTTCTTTACATGAAGAAACAGAGTCGGTGAGCGTGAAAGAATTACACCTTTGTCGTGGCGGTTTGGGCCAGATGGCTCACGATTTCTTGCACCGCGGCGCGGATTTGGGCTTCCCCTTCCCCGGTGAGCAGCCCCTTGAGTTCCAGGATGTGTACCGGGTCAAAGGCACTACTCTCCAAAAGGCCGCGCAGTTTCCGCCCGGCGGCCGGCGCCCAACCGAAGACGCCCAGCACCAGCAGCGGCTTGGCGAAATTGGCCTTTTTGATGATCTCGCTCAGCAGAAAAGCGGTGAGTGGGAAGACGTCTGCTTCGTAGGTTTCGGTCCCCAGCACCACGGCTTCGCTATCCACGATATCGCTGAGCATATCGGCCAGGCTCCCGCGTTCCTCGTCCACCATGCGGTGCACCACGGGCGTGTATCCTTGCCGTTGGAATTCGTCCACGAGCACACCGATGCCCCGCTCCACATAACGGTACATGGAGGAGTACAACACGGCAATTTTTCCCGGTTGGGGTTTGCCCACGGCCCAGTTGAGATAGGACTGGATGATGCGTTCCGGCGCTTGACGCCAAAGCAGGCCATGGGCAGGCAGAATCATGGCCGGATGCACCCCGTAAGTATCCCGCAGCGTGGTGAGGTGTTTCACGATTTTGTCGCGGTAAAAGCCGATGACGCTGATGGTGTATTTCCGCGCCGCATCCAGATAAGGCTGTAGGTCGACTTCGTCGTCGAAGATGCCCTCCGGAAGGCCGAAGCTGCCGAAAATGTCGCCGGTCAGCAGGAGGTTTCCCTCGGCCAGATGGGTCACCATGGTTTCTGGCCAGTGCAGCCAGGGCGTGTGATAAAAGGTCAGCGTGTGGCCGCCAAAGGTCAGGCTTTGGCCGCTCTTCACGGCCTGGAAGTCGATCTCGGTCAACCCGTACAGGGCAGCCAGCAGTTTTTTGGTGAAGGGGTGCCCCCACAAGGTGACTTTCCCGTGCAATCGGTCCAGCAAGGCTGGCAGGGAACCGCTGTGGTCGGGCTCCATGTGATGGATGACGATGTGGCGGATGGCCTCCAGAGGCGTCAGCGAGGCCAGGGCCTCCAGAAACGCCTCCTGATAGACGCTTTTCCACCCGTCAAAGAGCACGGCGCCTTCAGGGGTTTTCAGCAGGTAGGCGTTGTAGGTCACGCCTTCGGGAATCTCCCACAGGGCCTCGAAATAGGCTGTGCGCGTGTCGGCCACGCGCAATAAGTACAGGTTAGGATGAATTTCCCGCACCGTAGTCTGGGACATGCTCACCTCCTCCGTGTTGATGCCTGGTTAATGTACCATATTTTTGTTCGCCGGCCAAGGGGAAACCGGAAGCAGGTAGCCCACCGCATTGCACGCCCTAGCAGGGCATGTTAGAATACACATGTATCCTGATGGCAATTCATGGAGGCTTCGTCTATGCATGAGATGGTGCCGGTGGTGGTGGATAGCATCCGCGTGAGCCTGGTCTCGCCGCAGCGGGTGGTGCTTCTGCGCGAGAAGGATGCGAACCGTTATTTGCCTATTTGGATTGGCCCTTTCGAGGCCGAGGCCATCCAGATCGCTTTGCAAGAGGTCGAGGTGGCCCGTCCGTTGACCCACGATTTGCTCAATCAGGTCTTTAAGGCCCTCGGTGCCCGGGTGCTGCGGGTGGAGGTCGTAGACCTGAAAGAGAATGTGTTCTACGGCAACATTGTGGCCGAAATCGAAGGCCGCGAGGTGAACATTGACGCCCGGCCTTCCGACGCCATTGCCCTGGCCGTACGGGCCCATGTGCCGATTTTTGTCGCCCGGCATGTGCTGGATGCCGCGGGCGTGGTGCCGGAAGAGGATGTGGAAGAGGAAAGCCCAGCCGGTGAGGGAAAACCGACCGCCCCTGGCCCCTCTCGGGGCGCCGAGACCGGCGCGACTGCAGCCGGTGAGGGGGAGGACCGGCTTTCGGTGTTTGAGGATTTCTTGGAGAAACTGGATCTGGATACTTTGGACAGTGAAACGAACGAAGAAGACGAAGGCGAGGATTAGGCGTACCCCATGAGTGAGCCCTATCCGCTGAGCGAGGCCCCTGGCGAAGTGTTGCGGCCTCATGATGCCGATGCCGAAGCCGCCGTGCTGGGGGCGGTGCTCATCAACCCGGAAACGTATTTCGAGGTCGCACAGATCTTACGGGCGGAGGATTTCTTCATCCTCCGCCATCGTTGGATTTGGGAGGTCATTGCCCGCCTGCACGAGCAGCGCAAGCCGGTGGATTTGCTCACCGTGGCCGAGGAGTTGGAGCGGGTAGGACACCTGAGCGATGTGGGCGGCTCGGCCTATCTGGCGGCCCTGGCCTCCAAAGTGCCATCCTCCCTGCACGCCGAGGCCTACGCCCGGCTGGTAGAGGAGGCGGCGGTGCGTCGCCGCCTGTTGGAGGCGGCGGAAAAAATTGCCCAGTTGGTCCACCAGCGCCACATGGAGGTCAACGACCTGCTCGATGAGGCCGAAAAGGCCCTGTTTGGCGTCAGCGAACGGCGTTTGACCCGGGGGGTGGAGCCCATCCGCCATGTGTTGGAGGAATACTACGAGCGCACGGTGGACCTGGCCCAGCGCGAGGAGGGCATCCTGGGCGTCCCCACGGGCTTTACCGACCTGGACAAGTTGCTGGCGGGTTTGCAACCCTCGGATCTCATCATCGTCGCTGGCCGTCCGGGTATGGGGAAGACCGGCTTCCTGCTCTCGGTGGCGAAGAACGCGGCGCAAAAGTATCGCAAACATGTGGCCGTCTTTTCCCTGGAAATGTCCAACGAGCAGTTGGTGCAGCGCCTCATCGCCCAGGAAACGGGCATCGATTCCCAGCGCCTGCGCACAGGCAAACTGAGCGAAAACGAATGGCCCCTTTTCGCCCATGCCGTTGAAGTGCTCAGCGATACGGTCATTTTCCTGGATGACACGCCGGCCATTACCCCCTTGCAGTTGCGCACCAAGTGCCGCCGCCTGCACATGGAATACGGCCTGGACCTCATTCTGGTGGATTATCTGCAGTTGATGACCGCCGGGATCCGGATGGAAAACCGGGTCCAGGAGGTGTCTTACATCTCCCGGAACCTGAAGGTGCTGGCCCGCGAACTCGATGTGCCGGTCATGGCCGCGGCGCAGTTGTCCCGCGCGGTAGAGCAGCGGGCCGATAAACGTCCCATGCTTTCGGATTTGCGCGAATCGGGTTCGTTGGAGCAGGATGCCGATGTGGTGATGTTCCTTTACCGGGAAGAGGTGTACAACCAAGATACCGTGAACCAGGGGTTGGCCGAGGTCCTTGTGGCCAAGCACCGCAACGGCCCGGTGGGCAAGGTGGAACTGGTCTTCTTGAAGAATCTGGCCAAGTTCGAGGATGCCGAAACCCGTTATGTGGATTTGAGTGAGTTGTCGTAAATGCATCCCGCTGAGGAGAAGCCGACCTTCGAGGGTTTCCCTGCGGGGCGGGTGCCTCTGGTCCCCGTTCCGGTGCAGTTTTTTACCCAACTGTTGCCGGCAATCGACCATCTGGCCGAACTCAAAGTGGTGCTCTACGCTTTCTGGCGTTTGACCCAGCAGGAAGGGGTGTTTCGCTACCTGCGGCGGGGCGATTTTTTGGCCGATGAACGCTTTGTGGCCGGGCTGGCGGCGACGCGGGAGCAGGCCGAAGATGTGCTGGACGAGGCTCTGGAGCGGGCGGTGGCGCGGGGCGTGCTGCTGGTGGCGAGGGTTTCGTTGCGGGAGGGGGAGGAGCCGTTGTACTTCCTCAACACGCCCAAGGGACGCGCCGCCGTCGAGGCAGTGCGCCGGGGGGATTGGCGCCCCAGCAGGGATGACGAGCGCCCGGTGCAGATTTACCTAGAGCGGCTCAACATCTTCCGCCTTTACGAGGAGAACATCGGCCCGCTGACGCCCTTGCTGGCCGAGCGCCTGGCCGAGGCCGAGCAGGAGTACCCCCTCGATTGGATCGAAGAAGCCTTTCGCATTGCGGCGGCCAACAATGTCCGCCGCTGGCGGTATGTGGAAGCCATTTTGGAAGCCTGGAAAACCGAGGGACGCCATGACCGAACCGTTGGAGGAGATTCTGAAAAGGATCGTCGACGCTACCGGGAAGGCCCGTTCGCCGAATTCTTCGAGTGAGCCCGGCGGCGAGGCGCCTCCCCGAAGCGATATGCCTGGCGATCCCAACTGCCCTGTCTGCCATGGCCTGGGCTACATCCGGCACGATGTGCCCCCGGGGCATCCCGACTTCGGGCGTCTGTTCCCGTGCACTTGTCGGCGGGGTACAATCGAGGGGCACATCAAACAGCGCCTGTTTGCCATGTCCAACCTGGACGAGTTGCGCCATCTCACCTTTGAGACTTTCGAGCCGCGGGGGCGCATTGGTATTGGCCCTTTGCAGGCGGCTTCCATCGAACAGGCGTACAACCTGGCGCGACAGTTTGCTCAAAAGCCCCAGGGCTGGCTCCTCCTCCAGGGGGGATACGGTTGTGGCAAAACCCATCTGGCCGCTGCCATCGCCAACTTTTGCGTCGAGGCAGGACTCCCCACCCTCTTTCTCACCGTGCCCGATTTGTTGGACTTCCTCCGCTACGCGTACAGCGATCCGGAATCCACTTATGAAGAGCGCTTTGAGGAGATTCGGCGTATTCCCCTGCTCATCCTGGACGATTTCGGCACGCAAAGCGCCACCCCCTGGGCCCAGGAGAAACTGTTCCAGATTTTGAATTTCCGCTACATCAACCGGCTGCCCACGGTGATCACCACGAACCTCTTGTTGAGCGAAATCGAACCCCGGATCCGTTCCCGGCTTCAGGATCCGGAACTGGTCACCCAGGTTCACATCCAGGCCCCTGATTATCGGCGTCCGGTGGACGATACCGGACACCCGGAACTTTCCTCCCTGAGCCTGATGAGCAAGTACACCTTTGGGAACTTCAGCTTGCGGGAAGACGAAAACCTGCCCCGTGAGGATGTGGAGAGTCTGCGCAAGGCGTTTATGGCGGCCCAGGAGTTTGCTGAAGACCCGCGGGGCTGGCTGGTGTTCACCGGCCCTTACGGCTGCGGCAAAACGCACCTGGCCGCCGCCATCGCCAATTATCGCGCCGGTTTGGGCCATCCGCCGTTGTTCATCATGGTGCCCGATTTGCTGGACCATTTGCGGGCGACCTTCAACCCCAACAGCAGCGTGACTTACGACCGTCGTTTCGAGGAAATCCGCACGGCGCCTTTGCTGATTTTGGACGATTTGGGGACCCAGGCCACCACGCCCTGGGCCAGAGAAAAGTTGTACCAGTTGTTCAACTACCGCTATCACGCCGAATTGCCTACGGTGATCACCACCGCCGTTCCGCTGGAGCAACTGGATGAGCGGCTCCGGTCGCGGATGCTGGATACGCGGCTGTGTCGGTTGTTTGCCATTACCGCGCCGTCCTATCACGCGGTGCCCCGGCACAAGCGTCGTCGGGGGCGGTGAGCCCAGCCCCTGACGGCCATCCGTCAGGGGCTGTTAAATCCCGCAAGCCCCGCCTTCTCAGGCGGGGCTGCGTTTCTCGGAGAGGTGCCACGGGGGCGACGGCTTAGTTCAGCCGGGCGTGGCCCCGGGTCGCGGCCAAAAGGCTCTCCAGTTCGGCCACCCGCTTGAGGGCGGCTTTTTGTGCTTTGCCGGTGGCCTGCGCAGCCTCGGCTTTGGCCCGTTCCAAGGCCTCCTGCAGCGCAATGGCCATCGGGGTGAGGTCGGTCTCGCCCACGGGCGCTTCCTCTTTCTTGTGGCCGTTGCTGGACCTGGCCCCTTTGCGGGCCTTGGGTTTGGCCGCTTCTTTCTTTTCCTCTTCTTTCAACTCCCGCAGGATTTCCTCGGGTTTGGGGAGCAAGGCCTTGATGCTCAACTTGATCTGCTTGCGCCGCCGGTTGACGGCGATTACCTTGGCCTCCACTTCCTGTCCCTCGGTGACCACCTCGCTGGGGTGGCGCACATACTCGTGGCTCAGTTCGCTGATGTGGACGAAACCGGGAACCTCGGCGCCGATGTTCACATACACACCCACCTTGTCAATGCGCTCCACTTTCCCCTTCACCACCATGCCTTTTTTGATTTCCCGCCATTCCAGATCCAGAGGTTTGATCATGGTCAGTTCGATAATGCCTTTGGGGTTGATGCGGCGCACCCAGACCTCCACTTCCTGGCCCACTTGCACCACATCTTCCACCCGCTTGACGGGTTCGGGGGATAACTGGGAAATGTGCACGACGGCAGGGCGGCGCAAGCCGATGTTCACAATGGCACCCGCCGTGGTGGTATGGATGATTTTGCCCACAAAATGCTGTTTCCGCTGAACCTCTACCTCAGGTTCCTGGACGCGCTCCGGGGCCGTAAGCACTTGGGTTTCCATGGCAACACTCTCCTTGGGGAATTCAGGGTTTCTCGAATAAACAATGGATCAGCCGGTACAATTCTACCAAAAAATAGGGCATTTGGATGCCCTTTGTGCGCGATTTTTCACAAATAGAAAGCGCCAAAAAGGACGGCGCTCCGCGGAGCGCCGTCCACAGTCGGGGCGGGCGGATTTGAACCGCCGACCTCTTCAACCCCATTGAAGCGCGCTAGCCGGGCTGCGCCACGCCCCGACAGGCGGCGCTGATTATAGTCCAATCGGCGGGATTTGACAAGGCTCTTGGGGCAATTCGGCGGCGTTCAGCCCTCGCCTGACGTGGCTCTGGGTGGGGGAAGGCCCCGCTGGCTCAGGTAATCCACTACTTGGGCCAATACCTCCTCGGGCGTGAGATGGTCGGTTTGAACCACGAAATCGGCGTGGGCGCGTGCGTGGCGCAGGCGGTGCTGTTGTTCGGCAAACTCTGCTTCGCTCCACGGCATGGGCCGACGGGCCAGGGAGACGGGAAAACTGACCTCGAGGTAGATCAGCACATCGGGGCGGCTGATGCGTTGCCACATATCCGGTACATGCGAGTGTTCCTGGGCAATGTGGCGCACCCGGTAGCCCAAAGCCTTCAGGCGACGGGCCAAGGTGCTCTTCCCCGCGGCGCAGGGGCCGACCAGGCCGATGGTCACCCCGAGGCGAGCGTCTTAGAAGTCATAGGGCATCTCCAGGGGGACTTTTCCTCACAAGTTGCCTGCCGAGCGTTTTTGAATCCTTGAGGGTGATTCCCGACTCCTCCATGCTGCGCTGGGGAGGAGGAGCGGTGATTTTGGAAAGGGCTACCGCCGCAGGTCAAAGCGGAAGGCGTGCGCTCATCCGGCGGATGCCGTGCGGGTCGGTTTCGCGGGCAATGTGCAACACGACCACGCTGATGTCATCCACGGGCCGGCCCTGGTCCAGGCGCAAGGCTTCGGCCAGTAGGGCATCGGCGACCTGTTGGGCGTCGACGCTTTCGGCGTCTTCCAGCCAGGCTTGAAGCAGTTGGAGGAGGTCCAGCCGCTGGCCCGTGCGGGTGCCGGCATGCACCAGCCCATCGGTATACATGACCACGGTGAGCCCTACTTCCAACGGCAACTCGCTGACCACGGGGCGGGTATTGCGCTGCAGGCCAATAGGCTGGCTCATGTCGTCCAGGGTGCGCAACGCTTCGCCGAGGTAGAGCACCACGGGGGCGGGGTTGTTCCGGGTGATCACCAGCGTCTGGGTCTGCAGGTCCACCGAGAGGATGTTCAGGGTGGCCTGAACCCGGCCCTGGCGCTCGGTGAAAAGGTAGTCGGAGGCCGCCCTGGCCGCTGCCCCGTCACGCACCCCTTCGGCCAGCAAACTGACCACCTTGCGCACCACCATGTTGGCGATGCGTTTGGCGCCTAGCCCCGAGGTTTGCCCGTCGGCCAGCACCACGGACAGGCCGCCGTTGGGGCGCTCGACGATTTCCAGCGTGTCGCCGCTTTCGGAGGTGGCGTATTTCCGTACCTTGGCGACCCCGATGCGAATTTCCATGCTTCTGCTCCCGGGTGAGGGATCTTTTCTCAATTTTACCGTAAACCGCAGGGTTTTGTGGGAGATTTCGCGACCCCGGATAGACGCTGGGCGGGGAGTGCGATATACTTTGCCCGTTGGAGGGCTTATGGAGTTTGAACAACTGTTGGCCCAATTACCCGAATCATACACCCAGGCCGATCGTGAACTGGTGGAGCGGGCCTATCGGGTGGCAGTGAAGGCCCATGAGGGCCAGAAAAGGGCCTCGGGGGAGCCATACATCAACCACTGCATGTCCGTGGCTGCGATCCTGGCCGACTTGCGCATGCCGGCGGTGGTGGTGGCCGCTGGCCTGTTGCACGATACCGTGGAAGACACCGAGATCACCCTGGACGACCTGCGGCGCGACTTTGGAAACGAAATCGCTGCCCTGGTGGACGGGGTGACCAAGTTGACCTCGTTGCCTCATGTCTCGCGGGTGGGCAAGGCCCGGGACAGCGATAACGGCGCCGAAGGCGAGCGGGGCCCGGTGGGGGAGGAGGCCACCGCCCCGCCCGAACTCGAGGGGGACGATGGAGATGGCGAGGGCCGGGTTCCGGTGATGCTAGGGCGCCCCAGGGCGCGAAAGCGTCAGGTGCTGGCCTATGAAACGTTGCGCAAAACGCTGCTGGCCATGGGCGAGGATGTGCGCGTGGTGATCATCAAACTGGCCGACCGACTCCACAACATGCGCACGCTGGGCTATCTTCCCGAAGCCAAGCGGCGGCGAATCGCTCAGGAGACTTTGGATGTCTTTGCCCCCCTGGCCAATCGTCTGGGCATCTGGCAGATCAAATGGCAGTTGGAGGACCTGGCCTTTCGTTATGTAGCCCCGGACATTTACAAAGATATTGCCGAGAAGTTGGAGGAACGCCGCACCGAGCGCGAGCAACAGTTGGCGGAAATCACCGCGCGGGTACGCAAATTGCTGGAAAGCGCCGGAATCGAGGCCCAGGTGTACGGTCGGCCCAAGCACATCTACTCCATCTATCGCAAAATGCAGCGCAAAGGGGTGCCTTTCAAGGCCATCAATGACATTCGGGGCATCCGGGTCATTGTGGACGAGGTGGGGCAATGTTATCAGGTGCTGGGCATCATTCATACCCATTGGCGTCCCATACCGGGCGAGTTTGACGATTACATCGCCAATCCGAAAGAGAACTTCTATCAGTCGCTGCACACCACGGTGATTTACGACGATGGCCAGCCCCTGGAGGTGCAGATCCGCACCCATGAGATGCATCAACACGCGGAGTACGGTATCGCGGCCCATTGGCGGTACAAGGAGGGGGTGCCGTACGACCCGGATTTCGAGGCCAAAGTTCAATGGCTGCGCCAGTTGATGGAATGGCAGCAGGATGTGGAAGACGCCTTCGAGTTCATGGAAGGCATGCGCAGCGATGTTTTCACCGACCGGGTCTATGTGTTCACGCCCAAGGGCGACATCATCGACCTCCCGGCCGGATCCACCCCTATCGATTTCGCTTACCACATCCACACGGAAATCGGGCACCGTTGCCGGGGCGCGCGGGTCAACGGCAAACTGGTGCCCTTGAGCACCCCCCTGAAGAATGGGGATGTGGTGGAGATCATCACCGCCAAGCGAGGCGGCCCTAGCCGCGATTGGTTGAATCCCAGCCTCGGGCTGGTCAAGACCCAGCGGGCGCGGAGCAAAATCCGCCGCTGGTTCCGCCAGCAGGCGCGGGAGCAAAACCTGGCCCACGGACGGGCGTTGCTGGAGAAAGAACTCAAGCGCCTAGCGTTGGAGCAGGTCAATCTGGAGCGGCTGGCTCGGGACCTTGGTTACGCTCAGGTGGACGACCTTTTCGTGGCCGTGGGCACCGGAGACCTCCCGGTTTCGCGCATCGTCAGCCGCCTGTCGGAGATCGAACCGGAGCAAACGGAGTTACCGGCGCCTTCACCGCAAGAGGTGGAAGCCCAGGGCGAGGTGGCCGTGATGGGGGTGCGGGGGGTGCACACCCACCTGGCCCAATGTTGCAACCCCGCGCCGGGCGATCCGATTGTGGGCTATGTGACCCGGGGGCGGGGCGTCACCATTCATCGCCAGGATTGCCCGAACATCCTCTCGGTCAAGGAAAAGGAGCGCCTGATCCAGGTCACCTGGGGGCATCCGGTGGCGCTGTACCCGGTGCCCATTGTGGTGCGCGCGGTGGATCGGGAAGGCCTGATGAAGGATATTTCCATCATCATCGCCGATGAAGGGCTGAGCATTCAGAATGTGCGCATCAATTTTGAATCGGATGGGCTGGTGGTGGTCGAGTTAGTGATCGGCGTCAAAGACATTGCGCAACTCAGTCATGTCTTGAACCGTATCGAGAATCTGCCGAATGTGCTCAGCGCATATCGTAAGCGCACGACCTGAGGTCTGCGCATCCAGGCCAGGAGACATCCAGACATCGTTATGGAGGCGACATGGTAAAGAACAAATGGTGGATGGTAGGCGGTTTGTTGCTCATGGTCGTAGTGGGCGCGGCGCTCGTATGGAATTACCGCTCTTCCGCCGCAGGGCATTGGGGCCCGCCGCAAAACTTGCTGCAGGACCGTACGACCGAGGGATACCCCGCCCTGGGAGACCCTCAGGCTCCGCTGGAACTGTTCCTCTATGAGGATTTCGCTTCGCCCAAGAGCAAGCGGTTGCATGACGAGACCGAACCGCAACTTTTGGAGCATTATGTGGCCCGCAACCTGGTGCGTTTGATCAGCGTGCCCATTGCCGCGGTGGGCAGCGACTCCTACCGGGCGATGGCGGCTGCCCTGTGCATGGCCGATTTCGAAAAATATTGGGTGTATCGCGATGTGCTTTACGCCTATCAGGGAAAGCGTCCCTTTACCCGCGAAAACCTGGCCGCCCTGGCTACCAAGGTGGGCGTCTCCAAGGAGCGGTTTTACTCCTGCTACGATTTGAAACGGCATGCCGATGAGATCAGCCGCTGGAACGAAGAGGCCAAAGCCATAGGGGTTCAGGGCGCCCCCACCTACGAAATTCCGGGGAAGGGCCTGATCCCCGGGTTCCGCCCCTTGGATGATGCCGAAATGCCCGGCATCCGCCAGGTTTTGGACTACGCTCTCCTGGAGGTCATGGCAAAATGAAGTCCCAAACCTATTGGTTTTCCTCCTTGGTTCTGGCTTTCCTGGGCGTTTTGGACACTGCTTACCTTACCTGGTTGAAGTTGACCCGCAACGAGGCCTTTTGCCTCGGCGGCATTGGCGATTGCGCCAAGGTCAACTCCAGCCCCTACAGCGAATTCATGGGCGTGCCCATTGCCCTGTTTGGGTTGTTGACCTACCTGACCCTCCTGGTCCTTTTGGGGTGGGTGGAACCCCGGGGCGGAGACTGGGCGCAGTGGGCGCGGTACGGGGTATTTGGCTTGACCTTTTTCGGCACCCTGTATTCCGCCTATCTCACCTATCTGGAACTGGCCGTGATCCACGCGGTGTGCCCCTTCTGTGTGTTATCGGCTTTACTCTTGCTTTTTTTGCTCATTTTGGCTATCATTCGCCTGCTGTCGGTACCGCAAGAGTGAGGCTGCGGAGTTCGCAACCCTTTCAGGAGGGCATCTATGCCGCGCATTCGTTGCCATTTCGAGGATTGTATTTTCCTTGACGATGGATACTGTACCGCTGCCGAGGTGGAGATCGACCCGGACCAGGGATGTCTGACTTACCGTCCGGCCTCCGAGGTCCTGGGCGAGGAATGGGAGGAGGAAGACATCTTGGCCGAGGAAGATTTGCTGGACGAAGAGGACTTCCTGGACGAGGACGAAGACTTTTGGGACGACGATGAGTTGTGATGGAGGCTGTTCGACTTGCGGGCCGTGTAATGCGGCCCGTTGTGTTTCTTGTAGGTGAGCGATGCGTTTGAGCCAACACTTCGGGCATTCGTCCCGGCAGGTGCATGAGGTGCCGGAGACGCACGGCGCGTATGCCTTGCTGCGGGCAGGGTACGCCGCCTGGGAGTCAGGTGGGGGCCGCTGGGCGTTATGGCCTTTGGGAGAGCGGCTGGCCCAACGAGTTTTCGCTGCCTGGCAGCGCGCGCTGGCATCCGCAGGGAGCATTGTGGCCCCTGGCGGGGAGGCGGATTTTTGGCGGTTGGCCGGACTTTGGGGCGCACCCGCCCGCCCCAGGCTGCCGCGGCCCTGGGCGCGCTGGCTGGCCCTGCAGGTGATGTCTTACCGGCACCTGCCGCGAACCCTGGCGAGCCAGGGGGCGTCTGCCTGGTGGGCGCTCCGGCTGGCTGCCGAAGCAGAGCCCGCCCCTTGGATGGCTATGGAGGATTTCTGGCGGGCCATAGGCCTCGGGGAGGTGATGCGGCTGGCCGCGGCCGAGGACACGCAGGTGTGGGCCTGGCCGCACCCTCAAGGGGAGGCGGAGGCGCTGACCTGCGCCTGCGGGTATGCGGCGTTGCAACCCTGGGCGACCCGGGCCAAAGCGCCGGCGCCGCCCGAAGAGCCGCAAGCCCTGCGGGCTGTGTCGACGCCAGGGGCCAACACCATCCGGACCTTGGCCGCGCAATTGGGCATTCCCCCCTCGCGGACGGCCAAGGCGGTCTTTTTGACCGATGAAGCCCATGGCGCGTTGATTTTCGCCGTGGTGCGGGGCGACATGGAGGTCAGCCTGCCCAAAGTGCAAATCGCGCTGGGAACTGGCCCGCTGCGCCCGGCCACCGAAGCAGAGATTCGCGCCGTGGGGGCCGAGCCGGGGTACGCTTCGCCCATCGGCGTGCAAGGGGCCCGGGTGGTCGTGGATACCCTTATCCCACGTTCGCCCAACCTGGTCGCCGGGGCCAATCGGCCCGATACGCATTTCGTCGGAGTGAACTACGGGCGGGACTTTCAGGCGGAAGTGGTGGCCGACATCGTGGCGGCTCAGCCCGGTGATCCTTGCCCCCGATGTGGCCGTGCGTTGTCTCGGCAGAGCGTGCTGCCGCTGGCCCAGGGGGCGGCCCTGCGGCCGGATGAGCAAGTGGCGTTCCGGACCCCAGAGGGCAAAACGGCTCCCGTGTTTTGGTCTCCTCTGCGGGTGGACCCCTGGCATGTGCTCGTTGCCCTGGCCGCCGTACATCGTGACGCCCAGGGCTTGCGCTGGCCGGTGTCTCTGGCCCCCTATCTGGTGCATCTGGTCGCTTTGCGTGGAGGCGAAGAAGCGGCCGAGGCCTTG
>DUEP01000128.1 GCA_011176535.1 Anaerolineae bacterium
GAAACGGCCCTCAAGATGGCCACCATGCGCGAAGCGCTGGCCGAAGCGGAACGGTTAGCGGTTGGTAGTTTTGACGGCTGACGGTTGGCTGTCCCCGCATGGCACATGGCACCTGACACTTGAACACCGGAGCACCCTCCCCATGAACCCAGCCACGCTTTTCGCCACGCTGTTCGTCGATGAACTCACCCGTTTGCCGCTGAGCGGGGTTGTGGTCTGTCCAGGCTCGCGGAGCACGCCGCTGGCCGTAGCGCTGAGCCGTCAGGAAAGGCTGCCCGTCTATGTGCACTTGGACGAACGCAGCGCGGCCTTTTTCGCGTTGGGATTGGCCCTGGAGACGGGACGTCCCGCCGCCGTGCTGACCACCTCCGGCACCGCCACGGCCAATCTTCACCCTGCCGTCATGGAGGCCGACCGCGCCGGGGTGCCGCTGCTGCTGCTCACCGCGGATCGGCCTCACGAACTACGCGACAGCGGCGCCAATCAGACCGCTGACCAGGTCAAACTGTACGGCAGTGCCGTGCGCTGGTTCGTGGATTTGCCGCTTCCTGAACCCGAGCCGAAGGCCCGCGTGCTGCGTTACCTGCGCGCGGTCGCCGATGGGGCGGTCGCCGCCGCCCTGGGGCTGTACGGCAAACCGGGGCCGGTGCATCTCAACTTTCCCTTTCGCAAGCCGCTGGAACCCCAGCCCGACGACGCCTCGGCGGAGGCCGCTTGGGCCGCCCGTGCCCCCCTGGGCTGGCGTGGACGGCGGGCAGGGGCGTCGCTGACCTCCATCATGGTCGCTAAGCGCCAGCCTTCCGCCGAGCACATCCAGGCGCTGGCCGCGAAAATACGCGGCTATCGCCGGGGGCTCATCGTCGCCGGGCCGCAGGCGGCCCCCACCCCTGCCGTCGCTGCGTTGTTGCGCCAACTGGCCGCCGCAGCCGGGTATCCCCTCTTAGCCGATGCCCTCTCCGGTGTGCGGTTTGTGCCCTCACCCCACCCCCTTCAGTCCCCCCTTCCCTCCCCCCGGGGGAGCGAGGAGGGGGGAAGGGGGCCATCAGGCCCCCAGGGGGGAGAGGTAAAGGCGCCCATCTTCGCCACCTACCCCCACTTCCTGGCTGCCGGATTGCCGGCCGTGGAACCGCCGCGCCTGGTGCTCCATTTCGGCGCCGCGCCGACCAGCAACGCTTTGCTGACTTACCTGGAAAACCTCCCGCCCAACACCGAGGTCATCGCGGTTACGCCGACCCCCTCCTGGCCCGACCCCGGCTTCCACCTTTCTCAATGGGTAGTTGCCGACCCAGGTGCCACGCTCACCGCGCTGTTGGCGGCCCTGGCCGAGCGGCCACCGCGCCCCGATCGCACCTGGCTTGACCTGTGGCACCAGGCTGAAAACAGCACCCGCCGTCTGCTGGCCGAAGCACCGCTTACCGAGGGCCCTCTGCTGGCGGCGGTCGTCGAAACCTTACCGGACGAGGCGCGTCTCATTATCGGCAACAGCCTGCCTGTGCGCCATCTGGACGAATATGGGCTTCCCCAGGGCAAGACTCTGCGGGTCTTCGCCAACCGGGGTGTGAGCGGCATTGATGGTGTGGTCTCCACGGCGGCCGGGGTAGCAGCGGCCAGCGGTCGCCTCACCGTGCTCGTGTTGGGCGACCTCTCCCTGCTCCACGACTTGGGCGGGCTTCTGGCCGTCTCGCGCTTCGGTTTGCGGAACTTTCACATTGTGGTGTTGAACAACGACGGCGGCGGAATCTTTGGGAGGCTGCCCATCGCGCAACACGAGCCTCCCTTCACCGCGATGTTCCGCACCCCGCACGGGCTGACTTTTGCACCGGCCGCCGAGATGTACGGCCTGCGCTATCGACGGGTGCAACCCCAGGATCTGCACCAGGCCTTGGGCGCGGCCTTTTCCCAAGAGGTCCCGCATTTGCTGGAAATCCCCACCGACGCCCAGGCTCACGAAGCCGCCCGACGGGATTTGGTCATCCGCCTCGGGCGCTTGAGTACGGGGTGGAGGTGTTAAGGTGCGAGGTTCCACGTGCAATGTAAAAAATGGTGAGGAAAGGAGGTCAAGATGGCTGGGGTGAGGCGTTTCGAGGACTTGAGAGCGTGGCAGGCAACCAGCGAGTTGGTAGTAGCCGTGTATGGATTGTCCTGAAAAGGCGCCTTCCCCCCGCGACCACGGGCTCAAGGAGCAGATTCAACGCGCTGCTGTCTCGGTGATGGCCAACATCGCTGAAGGCTTTGACTGCGACTCCAATGCAGAATTTGCCCGCTTTCTGGGTTACGCCCGCCGCTCGGCGCCGGAAGTCCAGGCTCTGCTCCACGCCGCCCGACTGGTGGGCCACATTACCCAGGAGGAGTTCGACATCGTTTACGCCTTGGCCGGCAAAGCCAAAGGGCTCATTGGCGGGCTCAGAGCCTCCCTCCGCCGCCAACTTCACACCTCGCACATGGCGCATGAGACATAGCACATGGCACCCCGCACTTGGCACGTGACCCTTCGCACTCCGCACTTTTCACACACAGGAGGTTCCCATGCCCGAAACCTGGAACCATATTCGTAAAGCCGCCGACTGGCAAAAGGTCAAAGACTATCGCGACATCACCTACTACAAAGCGCAAGGCGTCGCGCGCATCGCTTTCAACCGCCCCGAGGTGCGCAACGCCTTTCGTCCGGAGACCATTGACGAGATGATCCACGCCTTTCGCGATGCCTGGCTGGACACGAGCATCGGTACCATTTTGCTCACCGGCGAGGGCCCCTCACCCAAAGATGGTGGCTGGGCTTTTTGCGCCGGCGGCGACCAGCGGGTGCGCGGCAAAGGGGGGTACGTGGGGGGGTACGCATTGCCCCGTCTGCATGTGCTGGAATTGCAACGCATGATTCGCTTCATGCCCAAGGTGGTCATCGCCGTGGTGCCCGGCTGGGCCGTGGGCGGCGGGCACAGCCTGCATGTGGTTTGCGATTTGACCATCGCCAGTCAAGAACACGCCCGTTTTCAGCAGGCCGACGCCCGGGTGGCCAGTTTCGACGGCGGCTACGGCTCGGCCTACTTGGCCCGCCACATCGGCCAAAAACGCGCCCGCGAGGTTTTCTTCCTGGAAAAGGTCTACACTGCCGAGGAAGCCTATCGGATGGGCATGGTCAACGCCGTGGTGCCCCACGCCGAACTGGAGGAAGTGGCTTTCGAATGGGCCCAAACCATCAACTGCAAGAGCCCGATGAGCATTCGCTTCCTCAAATACGCCTTCAACCTGGTGGACGACGGCCTGGTGGGGCAACAACTCTTCGCCGGGGAAGCCACGCGCCTGGCCTACATGACCGATGAGGCCCAGGAGGGCCGCGATGCCTTCCTGGAAAAGCGCCCTCCGCGCTTCGACGAATTCCCCCGCTGGCCCTAGGCGGTTGACCATTGGCGATTAGCGATGGACAACGCCTTCACGTCGTAACTCCTAAATCGCAATTCCTATGGACCTCCTCACCCCTCGTTCCCTCGCCACGCCTGAGCGCCCCGCCCTGATCTGGGGGGAGCGCACTCTCACCTATCGGGATCTCGCGGGTTGGGCCGCGGCCCTGGAGCAGGTGCTGGCCCGGGAGGGCATCACCGCCGGGACGCGTGTGGCAGCCCTGCTGCCGCGTGAGCCGGTAGCGGTGGCCGCCGTGCACGCCCTGGCCCGTCTGGAGGCGGTGTTGGTGCCCCTTAATCTGCGCCTGACCGCCGAGGAAATGCGTGAACAAATCGCCCGCAGCGGCGCCACCCATGTCCTCGCCACCCCCACCACAGCGGAACGCGCCCGTGCGGTCGCCGGTGAGCGACGGGTGATGGAAATGGCGAATGAGGAATTAGGAATGGTGAGTGAGGAATCAGGGACCGCGGAAAGCCCTGTCCCTCGTAACTCGCCATTGGCCACTCGCCACTCGCCCCTCGCCATTCTTTTCACCTCCGGCACCACCGGGAGGCCCAAAGCCGCTGTGCTTTCTGCGGCCAACTTCACCTGGAGCGCGGTTACCTCGGCCTTTCGCCTGGGGGTATTGCCCGACGATCGCTGGCTGCTCACTCTGCCGCTCTACCATGTAGGCGGGCTGAGCATCTTGTTTCGCAGCGCCTTGTACAGCACGGCTATCATCCTGCCAGAACACGAAGGCCCTTTCGACCCCGTACAACTGGACGCTGCATTACGCCGCCATCGGGCCACCCTGGTCTCCTTGGTGCCCACCATGCTCTATCGCCTGCTGCAGGCGGTTCCCGGCGAACCTCCCGCTCACCTGCGGATCGTGTTGCTAGGGGGCGCCGCTGCGCCTGTAGAACTGTTGCGCCAGGCCCATGCGCGGGGCTACCCCGTCGCCCTCACCTATGGCCTGACCGAAGCCGCCTCTCAGGTCGCCACGGCCACGCCGGCCGAAGTGCGAAGCAAGCCCGGCAGCGTCGGCCGCCCGCTGTTCTACACCCAGGTCCGTGTAGTGGATGAAGCCGGCCGCGACCTGCCTTCCGGCGCTGTGGGCGAGATCGTGGTGCGAGGCCCTACGGTGTTCTTAGGCTACGACAGCGATCCACAAGCCACGCACACCGCCCTGCGCGATGGCTGGCTGCATACCGGCGACCTGGGCTATCTGGACCCCGACGGCGCCCTCTGGGTGGTCAACCGTCGCAGTGACCTTATCGTCACCGGTGGTGAGAATGTGTACCCGGCCGAGGTAGAAGCCGTGTTGCGCCAGCATCCCGCCGTGGCCGAAGTCTGCGTGGTGGGCATCGAAGACCTGGAATGGGGTCAACGGGTGGCCGCCGTCGTGGTCCTTCACTCTGATCAACAGGCCGGCCCGGGCGATCTGGAAGCCCATTGTCGAGCACACCTGGCAGGTTACAAAGTACCCCGGCAATGGCGTTTCGTGGACGCCCTTCCACGCACCGCTTCGGGCAAAATCCATCGCCCCGCCGTCCGCGCCCTCCTGACCCCCGCCACCTGACACTTGACACCTGGCACATGGCACCTGCCACGAGGAGTACCCATGACCACAACGGCCCAAAGTGTTCGTCTCACCCAGGATCTCAGCATCGGCGCCGATCAGCCGGTCGTGCTGATGGTTGGCCCTTGTGCGGTCGAAAGTTACGAACAGACCCGCGCCGTCGCCGAGGCGATGGCCGCCCTGGGCTTGCAGGTGCTGCGCGGTGGCGCCTTCAAGCCCCGCACCTCGCCCGACAGTTTCCATGGCCTGGGCGAAGAGGGCTTGCGCATCCTGCGCGCCGTGGCCGACGAATTCGGTCTGCTGGTGGTCACCGAAGCGCTGGGCGTGGAGCATCTCGACCTGGTGGCCCGCTACGCCGATATCGTGCAAATCGGCAGCCGAAACATGCAGCACTATCCCCTGCTGTGGGCTGTGGGCGAACTGAACAAGCCGGTGTTGCTCAAACGCGGCTTCATGAGCACCGTACAGGAATGGCTGCTGGCCGCTGAGCACATCGCCCGCCGCGGCAACGAGCGCATCATCCTCTGCGAACGGGGCATCCGCACCTTTGAGACAGCCACCCGCAACACCTTAGATATCAACGCCATCGCCCTGGCCAAACAAGAGGGCCCCTGGCCCGTGATAGGCGATCCCAGCCACGCCACCGGCCGTCGCGACCTGGTGTTGCCGGCCGCGCGGGCCGCCGTGGCGGCAGGAGCCGACGGCCTGTTGATCGAGGTACACCCTCATCCTGAGGCCGCCCTTTCCGACGCCGCTCAGCAATGGCCGGTGGAGCGCTTACCTGAGTTGGTCGAGGCCGTGGCACGCATCGCAGAGACTTTGGGGCGGGGCGTCCAGCAGCGCGTGTCCCCCTGATGTGCCCTCCCTCAATCCTTATTCGCAACTTGCAATTCGCAATTTCGCAAATCGCCCCTCCCCCTACCCCAACCCCACCAGCAAGAACAGACCGTGTACCAACGCGGCCACAAGGGCTGCGGCGGGGATGGTGAACATCCAGGCCAGCAAGATGTCGCGCACCACCAGCCAGCGCACCTTGTTGATGCGCTCGGCAGCCCCAGAGCCCATGATGGTGGAACTCATCACCTGGGTGGTGCTCACCGGCCCGCCGACCAGGGCAGCGCCGAGAATCACCGCCGCCCCGCTGAGTTGAGCGCTGAAGCCGTGGATGGGTCGGATGCGGAACAGCCTCCCGCCCACGGTGCGGATGAGCCGTTGCCCACCGATAGCCGCGCCCAGGGCGATGGCGCTGGCCGAAGCCACGCGCACCCACAGCGGCACGGTGAAGGCCGACAATCGGCCCTCGGCCATCAGGGCCATCACGATGATGCCCATGGTCTTCTGGGCGTCGTTCGTGCCGTGGCTCATGGCCACCGCCAGCGAGGTGGGCCATTGCCCCACCCGGAACCAGCGGTTGATCCGGGGGGAAAAGTTGGCAAAAAGGGCGAAGAGGAGACGGGTCAGCAGAAAGCCCCCAATGAGCCCCAGCACAGGCGAGAGGAACAGGGCCAGCAGCACCTTCAACAGCCCGGCCAGTTTGACCACATCGAGCCCGGCGCTGACGATGGCGCTCCCCAGCAGACCGCCCACCAGGGCGTGGGAGGAGGAGGCCGGCATGCCAATCAAGGTGGTGAGGAGGTTCCAGACCAGAGCGCCGGCCACGCCTGAAAGAATCACCTCGGTCGTCAGGACCTCGGTGTGCAGCAAATCGGCGCCTACGGTCTTGGCTACGGCGATGCCGAAGGAGAGCGGGCCGATGAATTCGCCCAACCCCACCCACAAGAGGGCGCGACGGGGAGGCATGGCCTGGGAGGAAATCACCGAGGCCACGATGGTAGCGCTGTCCTTCAAACCGTTGAAGAAGGCGAACAACAAGGCGAATCCAATCAGGGCGTAAAGCATGGTTGCTCCTTGTTATGTGGGGCCTATTTTAGCACAGAGCCCCCTGCTTGCGCTTTCCCCAGGGGCGGGGTATAAATAAATCACACCCGGGCGTTGCTGGGAGGGCGGCATGGCCTATCGCATCCAGGAATGGGCGGCCTCGGAGCGCCCCCGGGAGCGTTTGGAGGCCCATGGGCCGCAGGCACTGAGTGATGCGGAGTTGTTGGCCATCCTGCTGCGCACCGGCGTGCGCGGCGAGAATGCGGTGGACTTGGGACGGCGTTTGCTCCACACCTTCGGGGGCCTGGTGGGGTTGCATCGGGCACCTTTTGCGGAAGTCAAGGCCCAGCACGGCGTGGGGACGGCCAAAGCAGCCCAACTCAAGGCCGCGCTGGAATTGGGCCGTCGGCTGGCCGCGGCGCTGTCCTCGCAGGGAGCACGACCGCGCATCGAGTCCCCCGAGGATGCGGCGGCGCTGTTGATGTATGAGATGAGCGCCTTAGAGCAGGAAGTGCTGCGCGTGCTCTTGCTGGATACCCGACACCATGTGTTGGGTGCTGAGGATGTAGTGCGGGGTTCGGTCAATCGGGCGCAGGTGCGCATCGCTGAGGTGTTCCGGGCAGCCGTGCGGCGCAACGCTACAGCTATCCTGTTGGCTCACAATCATCCCAGCGGCGATCCAGCACCCAGCCCGGAGGATGTGGCGTTGACCCGCGAGGTCGTTCAGGCGGGTCGCGTGCTGGAAGTGGAGGTGTTGGATCATCTGGTCATCGGCCGGGGGCGTTTTGTTTCCTTGCGGCGGCAAGGACTGGCCTTTGAGTGATAGGTCTCGCAGGAGGTGATGGCGATGCGCGAACATCAGATTATTCTGGTCCCTCGAGAAAACTTTTGGGAGTGGGTGCGGGCCGCCCGGGCGTACATTCTCACCTTTGGGCCCAACATCACTCCGGACCCCCATGTGGCCGGGCGGTACATGTTGCCCAATCAGACGGTCACCATTGTGTTGCCCCCAAATGGGTATCCGGCCTATGGAGACATTCGCCGCTGGTTTCAGCAACATTACCCCGGGGTGGCTTTGGATGTGATCGAAGTGGCGAATCCAGAGGAATTGCGACAGGTGTTTGGTGAGCGCATCGCCAACCTGGATCGCTACGGTGAGGCCTCACGCCCTTTTCGCCTCTTGTGGCCCACCGATTACCCGGTCATCACCCAGCCTTTTGGCGCCCATCCGGAAATTTACAGTCGGTGGGGGCTGCCTGGACACGAGGGGGTAGACATCCGTGCGCCGATGAATACCAACATCTACGCCGCCGCCGATGGGGAAGTGTATCTGGTGGACGACGATCTGGCCGGGGCCTACGGCAAGCAGGTGCGCATCCGGCACCGCAACGGGTATCGCACGGTGTACGCCCATCTGAACAAGATTCTGGTGCGGAAGGGGCAGTTCGTCAAAGCCGGGGAGCGCATCGCCTTGGCCGACTCCACCGGCAATTCCACGGGGTCACACCTGCATCTCACGCTGAAACTGGACGGAGCCACTTCGCGGGGCGAGACGAACTACCCGTCCGACATCATCGACCCCACGCCCTTTTTGGTGTGGCCCAGCGATGAGGAGCGGCGACGCAAGGCCCTCTTTCATTGGCCGGCCGAAAAATGCCTTATTGGCGCTGCCCTGCGGCCCGATGGTCAGGTGAGCGAAGCCGACTTCAAGGTGGTGGAGCAGGCTCGATTAGAAGCCGTGCGCCTGCTTTCTTCGGTTTCGGATGAAGTCGTCGACCACTTGCGCGCCCTCAACCCCAACCTGTTCATCATGGTGACGCTGACCGGGGATTTCTCCCAGCGCGAAGTGTCCCCCTCGGCCTTCGTGCAGCAGATCACAGCGGATATGGCGCGTTTTTACGCCAAGGGCGTGCGGTATTTCGAGGTGCATCAGCAGCCCAACCTGCAGGCGCAGGGGTGGATGCGCACTTGGCGCGACGGTCTGGCGTTTGGTGAGTGGTTTCAGGCGGTGGTGGCGTCTTTGCGCCAGGTGTTCCCCGAGGCTCAGTTGGGCTTTCCTGGGCTCTCGCCGGGGGGAGATGTGCCCGGCCAGCGTACCGATGCCTTGCGTTTCCTGGAGCAGGCCGATGAAGCGGTTCTGGCGGCCGACTGGGTGGGCGTGCATGCTTTCTGGCATTCGCAGGTCGAGATGGGCCAGACCGGTGGGGGGCAGTTCTACGAGGTCTATCGGCTGCGCTATCCGCAAAAACTGGCCTTCATCACCGCCTTTGCCAACATCAACCCGGCCACCGACTTCCTGGTGCGCGGGCAGCAATATCTAGAGTATTTGCGTCGCTTGCGGTCGCAATGGGGAGTGGGCGCGGCTTTCGGTTTATACACCACACCGGGCAGCGCGGCCACTTATCTTGGTTGGGCCACCAACGAGGGGATGCTTACGCCCATCGTGGGTTATCTGGGCACGCGGACTTTTTGAGAAGGCCGTCTCTACCTCCTGACCCTGGGTTCCGTTTGAGGGCCCTCAGCCTGTGGAGCGCACGGTAAACGCGGAAAATTCCCCCTGATAAGGCGCCCACTGCACTTCCACATGGGTCACATAGGCGGCCGAAGGCCCCACTTTCAGGCGACGCGCCAGGTCTTCCAGCGCGCCTTTTGGCCCTTCGGCCACCACCTCCACCGACCCATCCCAGCGGTTGCGTACCCAGCCGGTGAGGCCCAATTGACGCGCCTGGCGCAGGGTGTAGGCGCGGAAGCCTACTCCCTGGACGCGGCCTTCGATGCGAGCGTGCAGGCGAGCGAAGTCCGCCGGATGTTCCATCTCAGCCCTCCTCCTCAGCAAGCTTCGCGCGAGGCAGCGTGAGGCTGACCACCCCCAGCGGCGCGAGGATGAGCAGGCCCAGCCCCAACCACGGGGCCAGGTCGGTCAGCCATGACCAGTCCCGGGCCGCCCCCAAAGAGGCCAGCCAGGCTTTTTCCAGCCGGGGGAGGGATTTCCCCAAGGCGCTTCGGGGGGCTTCGACGCAGCCCTGGCCTTGCGCGTAAGCCTCGATGAGCCGCCGCAACCCCGCGGTGCCGTAAGTGTGGTACAGGAAGCGCACGAAAGACGCCGATTCGGCGTAGGCCAACATGGCCTGTCCGGCCTGGGGAGGGAAGCCCTGGCACAGCGAGGTCAGAGGGAGCAGGCCCTGCCGAGCTACCGCCTCTTGCAACACGGCTTCGTATTCCGGGTTTGGGGTCAACTCGGCCAGCGAAGCAACCCCTTCGTTGAGCCATTGCGGCAGGTGGGCATAGCCTGCTTGGGTGGCCTGGTAGAGCAGAACATGGGCCAGTTCGTGGGGTACCTGGCGTTGGGCTTCCAGGCCTTGCTCCAGCCCAGGGGAAAGGGCGAGAAAAATCTTCCCTAAGGCGGGGTCGGCGTGGCCTGCGGCCCAGGTGGGCATGGCGCTCAGGGCCGATTGCAAGGCGTCGAGGCTCCCGTAGGTATAGATGTCCACCTGGGCGGGCATGGGGGCTTCCCATTGCTGTTGCAACCGCAGCAGAGCCTGTTGGGCGGCGTCCATCACTTGTTGGGCCAGTGCAGCGTCGCCGTTGTACCAGTACACCACGAAAGGGGGGCTTTCAAGAGTTCGCCAGTCGAACCGATTGTCCTCCAAAAGGAACTGTTGCGGAGGGGTGACCACGACCTGACCATCGTCCAGGGTGACCTGAAACCAGTACGCCAACGGCGTAAAGGCCGGCAGGGGCTGTTGATGCAGATCGTGAATGTAAAGAACCTGCCCTTTTTCGTCCAGCGCCATGGGCGCGGTGAGGGTGTAGGGAAGGTTTTGGGCGTGGTAAAACAGGTTCACCTGTTGAATCGGGCGATCGGCGCGTAGCGTCGCCGAAAAGACGATTTGTTCCCCAAAGGTGTAGGTGACCTGGGGGTTTTCGACGATAACCCGGGGGGCGGCCCACCCGGACCTGGGGGAGCGGAACAGAAGCCACAGGGTCAGCCCGATCCCCAGGATCCGGAGCCAAAGCCAGGGACGTGGGAGGCTTCCTCCGGTTTCAGGCAGAATCTTTGTCCTCATCCTCGTCACCGAACAGGTCCAGCCACTCCTCGAGGTCCTCTTCGGGGACCTCGCCCTCGCCGATGTCCATCAGCAGCAATTCGTCCATGAGACCCGCTTGGAAGACGAAGTTTTCCTGGGCTTCTTCGATGGCCTGGACCTCTTCTTCGTCTGCGGCCAGTTCCAGAGCCTTTTCCAGGGCCTGGTAGACGGTGTCGCCGCCTTTGCCGATCTCGCCCAGGGCCCAGGCGGCGGCCATGCGCACTTCGGGTACGGTGTCCTCGAGAAGGCGCGTCAGGGTTTTCACCGCGCGGCCAAGGCCTAGTTGACCGGCCGCGGTGGCGGCCTCGGCGCGCAGGCGCGGGTTGGGATGTTCCAGGTATTCCATGATGGTGGCGCCCCAGCGGCGCAGGCCAGAGCGCCCCATGGCGTACAGCGCCGCCGCTTGCCAGTCCAGGTCCTCTTCGGCCAGGGCGGCTTCGATGAGTCCGGGGACCTCTTCGTGGGTGGCGTAACTCACCGCTTCCAGGGCCTGACGGCGCAATTCGGCATCCAGGGAGGCGTCCCGCACGATGCCGATGAGGGTCTCCACAATGCGTTGAAAGAGGCGAGGACTCAGTTCCTCCACCTCGCCCAAGTAGACATAGGAGCCCAGGGCGCCGGCCGCGGTGGCGCGCACCTGAGGGTCGGGGTCTTCGGTGACCAGAGTCAGGAAGCGCTCGGCCAGGAAGGGCTCCTCTTCTTCCCACAGCAGGCGGATGCCCAGGGCGCGAATGTACCCGTCGGGGTCGTCCATGGCCACCAGCCCGACGGTGAGGTAGGAGAGGGTGTAGTCTACTTCGGTGAGCACTTCCAACTCTTCCAGCAGGTTCCGGCGGCGCTGGCGGGAAATCTGCGGCCAGATGGCACGCAGTCGGTCGGCCTCCGCGCCCTCCAGGTCCGACAAACGACGATATACGGGGAAGGGGAGGTGATGCTTCTCGTCCAACAGGGCTTCGATCACCTTCTCGAAGTCCTGGTAGGGGTTCGTTTCGGGGGGCAGGGGTTCTTCTTGCGAGGGGGTACGGGTCATGGCAACCACTCCTTGAGGTTGATGAGGATGAGCAGGCCCATCACCAGGACAAAGCCGATGAAGTTGAGGCCGGTTTCGACCCGCTGGGGCAACTGGCGGCGGGTGATCCATTCACCCAGGGCCATCAGGATGCGCCCCCCGTCCAGGGCCGGGATGGGCATCAGGTTGAGCAGGCCTAAGGAGAGGGAGATCTGGAAGAAAAAGAACAGGGTGTTGCTCGGCTGCGCCTCGGCCTGGTCGGCGCTGCGGGATTGCTGGTACATTTCGTACATCCCGCGATAGCCCAACAGTTGGAGGCCGGTGTTTTCCCCTTGCACCATGCGTGCCGGAATGGTCAACAGCAGGCGGGTGAATTCGTAGGTTCCCTGGGCGCCATAGCGCAAAGCCGTGGCGGGTGTGGCAGAGAGGGTGGGGTAGGTCAGGCCCACGCCCATGGCGCCCTGCCCTTCAGGCGGGTTGGGACGGGCGTACACCTGGAAGGTCAGGCGTTGCCCCTGGCGCTCGACCTCCACCGACAGGGTTTCGCCGAGGTGGCTTTGGATGATGGGAGGGATGTCACCCAGGGTGTGGATGGGTTGATCGTTGAGGCGCAGCAGGATGTCGCCTGGGCGCAGGCCGGCTTGCTCGGCTGGCGAACCGGCGGCCACTTCGGCGATGAGCACGCGCGTGGTATCGGGGATGCCTTCGGCATGGTAGATGCTGGCCAGCAGGATAACGGCGGCCAGAAAGTTCATCAGCGGCCCGGCCAGCAGGACGGCGATGCGCACCGGAGGCGGGCTCTGGCGCAGGGCGTCGGGCTGCTCGGGGGTCCCTTCGCCTTTGGGGCGCACGAAGCCACCCAGGGGGATCCAGTTCAGGGTGTAGCGCGTCCCTTTCCATTCAAAAAGGGTGACCAGCCGCGGCGGGAAACCGATGCCGAATTCCTCGATTTCCACGCCTAACATTTTGGCCACGAGGAAATGACCCAGTTCGTGGATCAGGATGAGCAAGGCGATGGCGGCGACAAACAACAGCATAAAGCACCTCTTGGGGTGGGGCTACGGGGCCATAGGGCCTGCCGGATGGAGCGAGGCGTCGTCGGGCAGCCGCCGGGCAGCGCCCCCGGGGAAGGCCACCAGCACCCGCTGGACGCCGGGGATCTGTTCCAAAGCCGCGCGTACCTGTTGGTGGATTTCGGCCGGGCAGAGCACATGCACATTGGGCCCGGCGTCGATGGTGTAGGCCACCGGGAGGCCTTCCCGACGCAGGGCGCGCACGGCGTGCATCACCGTCAGGGTGCCCGGTTCCCAGTACAGCAGCGGGGGGCGCGAGGTCTGCATCACCGCGTGCATCAGGTGGGTGTCGAGTTCGACGACCTCGGTCAGGGCCGCGAAATCGCGTTGCTGGATGGCCTGACGGCAGCGGGCCAGCCGTTCCGGAGCCTGGGCCACCCGCACCGGTTGCAGAGGGCTGGTGTCGGCCAGGGCGTGCCCCTCGGTGGAGCCGATGGGCTTGTGGGCAGCGCTGACGATGGCGATGCAGTCGGCCAGGTGCCAGTGCTCCGGCGGAGCCAGGCTGTAGGCGTAGGAGTCGCCGTCGGTCTCGCCGGGCAGCCACTCCACAAAGCCGCCGGGTACGGAGCGGCAGGCCGACCCCGATCCACGGCGGGCCAGCCGCGAGAGGTCTCCTTCGGTGAGTTGGAGGCCTGTGGCAGCCGCGGCGGCTACGGCCAGCGCGGCGAAGGCCGAGGCCGAGGAGGCGATTCCCGCGCCGGTGGGGAAATTGTTCCGGCTCTCCACCAGGGCGGCGTGGTGCAAACCGCTGGCTTCCCGCACCCAATCGAGCACGATTTTCACCCGTTCCAGGGCGCGGCCCCGGCTCTCCCGACCGTTAAGCACCAGGCGATCCTGAGTCGCCTGGGGGGAGAAGGTGACGCGCGTGCGCGTCCAAAGGCCGGCCAGGTTCATGGAAATGGAGCCGTTGGCCGGCAGGCGCAGGGCCGGGTCACGGTTGCCCCAGTATTTGATGAAGGCAATGTTGGGGTGGGCTTGGGCAATGGCGCTCCAGGTCGTCATGGGCATAGTTTACCATGCCCAGGGGCGAGGGGGCAACGGCACGGCGGCTCAGTGAATGATTTCGAGGCCTTGCTGGCGGGCCTGCCCAGCCCATTGACTCCATTTGTTGGGAGCAATGTCGGTTTTGAGATTCCCACGGCCTTGATTTTCCAATACCCACTGGTGAATTAAGATGGACCGTGTTTGGGGTTCTGTTTGAACCCAAAGCAAGACCCCCTCGATCAAATCCTGCAGGCGGCGTTGTGTGGAGGCTTGATCCTGCCCAGGTGCGAACACCCAACCGAGGCAGTCTCCCCCCTGGCAAGATTGCTGAGCCTGAGGGAGGAAAATCGTTCCCACTTGTTCCAAAAGATTGGTGAGGGCTTCCAAGTCGAACACGACGAAATTAAACTGCCCGGCAGCAGATCCGAAAAGTTGGGCGAGGATGGCGGGATTGAGGATGCCATTGTCCAGCAGCCAGGGTTGCCCATTGAGGGAACGCAAGTCTTGGAGGGGGAAGGGGGCTACCGCGATCTGGAGAGGGCCTTGTTCTGACTTTAGGGTGGCAACCCATGTCATTTGAAGTGTGCTTTTCGTGCCCAAAGCCGTATCGTTGACCAGGACTACAATAAGTTTACATTGGTTTTGCAGATCGGGGGCGTTTCTTTTGGGGGGGAGGGTTGGTGCCGGGGTAGGGGTAGGCGGAGGTGGAGGCAA
>DUEP01000129.1 GCA_011176535.1 Anaerolineae bacterium
TCTCCACTGGCGCCTGGCTCCTTTGCGCCGTTATCTTCACCGGTATGCTGTGGACCGTGCAGCGCGATGTCAAACGCCTGCGCGATGAAATGGCCCGCCGCGCCAGCCAGACGTCCAGCGCCACAGTCTGATGCCCAACCACGGAGGAGAGGACATTCGCCATGCCTACTGTGACGCTCCAGGGCCTCCCCCTGAAAACCAGCATCTCCTGGACGCCCACGGAAGACGATCTGCTCGGCCAGGCCGCCGAGGTGCGCCTGCGGCTGCCTTTCCCGCCGGTGCGCTTCTACCGCCACGGCTGGCATTCGTGGAGCCTGACCCCCGCTCAGCCCCTTCCGACGCCCTCTCTGGCCTCAAACCGACGATCCGGTTCAAAGCCCTTCCCTGTGGAGGGTTGGCCTGGCCGTGGTGGAAGGCCCCAACAGCGAGCGCCTGCTTTTGGGTGCTTTGGGGCTGGACAGCCGCCTGCGTCTGGAGGGCGAGGCGCTCATCGGCTGGAACGAACACGGCGCCGAGCCTTGGTTCCTGGCCGCCGGGGAGGGCGAGCCCCCCTTTACCGCTTACGCCCACCGACTGAGCGCCACCTGGGACGCCGGGGCCAAACCCCGCCACCGCAGGTCTGGTGCTCCTGGCACAGCGTGATGCAAGACATCAGCCAGCCCCTGCTGGAACATATCCTGGCCGGGCTGGGCGGGCTGCCCTACAAAGTGTTCCAGTTCGACGACGGCTGGCAACAGGCCATTGGAGACTGGGAGCCCAACGCCAAATTCCCCGCTGGGATGGACACCCTGGCCCGGCGCATTCGCCAGGCCGACCACACTCCCGGAATCTGGTGGGCGCCTTTCATCGTCATCCCGCACAGCCGCCTGTTCGCCAAGCATCCCGACTGGCTCCTCCGCGACGCCCAAGGGAACCTGGTACCGGCGGGCTTCAACTGGAACGCGCCCTTCTTCGCCCTGGACACCACCCTGCCCCCGGTGCAGGCCTGGTTGCAGCAAACCGCCCACCGTCTGCGCGCCTGGGGATACGATTACTTCTACAACTACGTCGCCCCCGGTGTTCAAAACGCCATTCGCCCCTCCCTCCACCGGCTCTGGCTACGCCCCCTGGCCCACACCGACGCCTATATGGCCTTCTTCCGCACACGCTACAATCTGCTCCAGCCCCACGAAATGACATTGATGCAAGAGATGGCACGGATGGCCGGGTTCTGGGCCACCTCAGACCTCACCTTCCTGCTGGACGACCACGAAAGACAGGAGCTGGACGATTTCTGGTGCCACATCCCCCAGGTGGAACGCCTGGCGTTCTACCGTTTCCACGTGGACAATCTTGAGGTCGATTTTTCTCCCGCGGTGACGCTCCCTGTGATCCTTGTGGAGCAATGAAACGCGCCCGCTTCTGGAAATGCACGAACCCGGAGTGCGCCTTGCGCTTTCCGGAGGTGGTCGAAGGCGCGCATCAGGCTCCCCTGCGGACATGCCCCAGGTGCGGGGCGGCCGTGCACCTTGCGGCGCAGGTGGACCTGCCCGTCGAGCTGCCCTTTCCCCACCGCCAGCCCCGCCCCGCGCCGCTCCCTCCGGCCACACCAGGCGCCCGCCTGGCCGTGCTGGACAACCTGCGCAGCGCGTGGAATGTGGGGTCCATCTTCCGCAGCGCCGATGGCGCCGGGTGGGGCCACCTCTGTCTGTGCGGTTTCACCCCCACCCCAGACCACCCCGGCGTGACCAAAACCGCCCTGGGTGCCGAGCAGCAGGTGGCGTGGAGCTATCACCCCAACGCCGTGTGTCTGGCGCAGGCCCTCAAGGCCCAGGGGTGGACCCTGTGGGCACTGGAAACCGGCCCTCAGGCCCGGCCTCTACCCATGCTCCACACTGAGGCGCGGGATCTCGCCCTAGCCCTGGTGTTGGGCAACGAACAGGCCGGTGTCGATCCCGGCGTGCTGGCTCTGTGCGATCGCGTGGTGGCCCTCCCGATGACAGGCCACAAACGCTCCCTCAACGTGGCCGTTGCCTTTGCCGTGGCTGCCTACCTGCTCATGTCTCCCGGAGGACAAAGCCATGCCTCAAATTGACCTGCCCACTGGCGTACGGATGTTCTATCTGGATCCCAACCCCCAAGGGGGCGAAGTTGTGCTGCTGCTGCACGGGTTAGGCTCAGCCGGCGAATCCTGGCAACTGCAGTTCCCCGCCTTGGAGGGCGCTGGGTTCCGTCCACTGGCCCCAGATATCCGGGGGTTTGGCCGCTCTTCCTATCCCGGTCGCTGGCGCATCCCCGAGGTGGTGAAGGACTTGAAGGCCCTGCTGGATGCCCTGAGCCTTCCCCGCACCCACGTGGTGGGCATCTCCATGGGCGGGGTGCTGGCCCAGGCCTTTGCCCTGGCCCATCCGGAGCGCACCCATCGTCTGGTGCTCATCAACACCTTCGCCCGCCTGCGCCCCCGGAGCCCTGCCGGCTGGCTGTATTTCCTCTTCCGGTTGGTGCTGGTGTACACCGTGGGGATGGAGGCCCAGGCGCGCACCGTTTCGCAGCGCATCTTTCCCGACGCACCGGTGGCCCGGGAAACGCTGCGCCGCCACATTCTCCAGGCCAACCCCTGCGCCTACCGGGCCGCCATGCGTGCCCTGGCCCTGTTCAACGCCTATCCACGTCTCTCGGAGATCCAGGCGCCCACCTTGGTCATCACCGGCCTGGCCGACACCACCGTGGACCCCAAAAACCAGGGCGAACTGGTGCAAGGCATCCCTCAGGCCCGGTGGCTGCGCATTGCCGGCGCCGGACATGGCCTCATCGCCACTCACCCCGACATCGTGAACCCGGCTCTGGTGGCCTTTTTGCAAGGGAAGCCCTTGCCAACCACCGAACCCCAGGGTTAAAAACGACCGCCCCGCTCATTGCGGGGCGCCCTCTTGGAGAGCAGCATCTGGAGGGGAGGATTCAGGAATGGCGAGAGTGGGATTTGAACCCACAACCAAGGGCTTATGAGTCCCCTGCTCTGCCATTGAGCTATCTCGCCGTGCCAAAGTTTAATCAGCCTGTCGGGATTTGTCAACCTTTTGCCCGAAAATCGGGCAGGGCGGCCGCGACACCCCAAGCGGCGCCCGTGATATACTTGAATCAGCGATACCCCAGGTGAAGGAGAAAAAGGATGAAACGCGACTTTCTGGCCATTGCCGATTTCTCGCCTGCCGAGATTTTGGACATGCTCGACCTGGCCGTGGCACTGAAAAAAGAATGGCAGGCCGGGGGAAATCCGCCTTTACTGGCCGGCAAATCCCTGGCCATGGTGTTCCAGAAACCCAGTTTGCGCACCCGCGTGTCCTTTGAAATGGCCATGCAACACCTGGGAGGCTATGCGTTTTACCTGGCCCCCCAGGAGATCGGCCTGGGCAAACGGGAATCCATTGCCGATGTGGCGCGCGTACTTAGCGGTTATGTCGACGCCATCATGGCCCGGGTTTTCGATCATCAGCATGTGGTCGAACTGGCCCGCTGGGCCTCGGTGCCGGTGATCAACGGCTTGAGCGACTACAACCATCCCTGCCAGGCCATGGCCGATGCCCTCACCATTTACGAGCGTTTCGGGCGCCTGAAGGGGCTCAAAGTGGTCTTCGTGGGTGACGGCAACAATGTGGCCGTTTCGCTGATGCACATTTGCGCCAAGCTGGGGGCCGATTTTATTTGGGTGGGGCCGGAGGGCTATGAAATCCCCGAACTTGCCGTCGCCCAGGCCCACCAGTTCGCCGCCGAAAGCGGCAGCCGCTTATCCTTCCTCCACGACCCGCAGCAGGCCGTCCAGGACGCCGATGTGATTTACACCGACACCTGGGTCAGCATGGGCCAGGAAGAAGAAACCCAACGCCGCCTGAAGGTTTTCCCGCCCTACCAGGTCAACGAAGCGCTGGTCGCCAAAACCAAGCCCTCGGCCATCGTCATGCACTGCCTGCCGGCCCATCGCGGTCAAGAAATCACCGATGAGGTGGCCGACGGCCCGCATTCGGTCATCTTTCAGCAGGCACACAACCGTCTTCACGCCCAGAAGGCCATCCTGGCGCGGCTGTTTGGCGTCCGATAGCCCACTTCTTCCCCGGCAGAACGACCTGCCGGGGCATTCGTCTCTCTCCGCAGGAGGTTGAGCATGTATATCGGGATCCCCAAAGAGCGTCGCCCCTTTGAGTTTCGGGTGGGGCTGTCGCCAGCAGGCGTTGAGGCCCTGGCCCAACGGGGGCACACCGTCATTGTGGAGCACAACGCCGGTTTAGGCGCCGGTTTTCGGGACGAAGACTACGAACGCGCCGGCGCGCGCATCGTCTATTCCCCCCAAGAGGTGTTCACCCGCGCCGACCTGCTGGTCAAAGTCGCCCGTCCCCTGTACGAAGAATTGACCTGGATGCGGCCCGAAACCATCCTCATGGGCCTGCTCCACCTCTCCTCGGCGCGCCAGAACAAAATCGACCTGCTGCTGGAGAAGGGCATCACCGCCATTGCCTACGAGCAAATTCAACGCGCCGACGGTATCCGGCCGGTGCTCAAGCCCATGAGCCAAATCGGGGGCAGCATGGCCGTGCAAATCGCCACCCGCCTGCTCCAGAACAATCACGGCGGGAAAGGCATCCTACTGGGAGGGCTGCCGGGAGTGCCACCGGCCGAGGTGGTCATCATCGGCGCGGGCACCGTGGGCCGCTGGGCCATGCGGGCCTTTTTGGGATTGGGCGCCCATGTCACCCTGCTCGACATCTCCGAAGCCGCCCTGGAAGAAGCCTACTGTACCTTCTCGGGCATCGTGACCATGAAAGCCACCCCCCACAACATCGCCCGCGCGGTTTCCTACGCGGATGTGGTGGTCGGCGCCGTGCTGGTCCCCGGCCAACGGGCGCCCATCGTGGTCACCCGCGAGATGGTGCGGGCCATGAAGCCACGCTCCATCATCATGGACATCAGCATCGACGAAGGGGGCTGCGTGGAGACTTCGCGCCCCACCACCCACGACCACCCCACCTTCATCGAGGAGGGCGTCATCCACTACTGCGTGCCCAACATGCCCGGCGTGGTGGCGCGCACGGCGACCCACGCGCTGGTCAACGCCGCCCTGCCCTACATCCTCCGCGTGGTGGACGAAGGCACCGACGCCATCCTGGAAGACCCGGAAATCGGCCGCGCGGTGAACACCCATCGCGGACGGCTCCACCACCTTCGCCGCCTGACGGACCCAAGGAGGCCCGACCATGCTCAGTAATGAATGGCTTTCTCGCTACCGGAATCGCGTGGTCTCGGCCGAAGAGGCTGTGCGTGTGATTCAACCGGGGTACCGCGTTTTCCTCACGGGCAACTGCTCCACCCCGCAGAAACTCCTGGCCGCCCTGGTGGACTACGCCCCTGAACTCCACGATGTTGAGATCATCCAGATCCTGACCATGGGCAACGATGACTATGTGGCCCCCGGCATGGAAAAACACCTACGGGTGAACACCATGTTCATCAGCAACAATGTGCGCCGGGCGGTCAACGAGGGGCGGGCCGATTTCACCCCCATCCGCCTGGGGGAGATCCCCTACCTGTTCCTCCAAGGGCACATTCCCCTGGATGTGGCCCTCATCCATGTCTCCCCGCCCGATGAGCACGGGTTCTGCTCCTTCGGGGTGGAAGTCGGGGTCACCAAGCCGGCGGCCCAGTCCGCACGCATCGTCATCGCCGAGGTGAACGAACGCATGCCTCGCACCCTGGGCGATTCCTTCATCCACATCTCCCAAATCGACTACCTGGTGCCGGTGGACTACTCCTTGCCCGAAATCAAGATGGGCGAGCCCAACGAGATCGCCCGGCAGATCGCCGCCTATGTGGCCGACCTCATCGAGGACGGTTCCACCCTGCAGATGGGCATCGGCGCCATCCCCGACGCCGTGCTCCTCTACCTGCACGACAAAAAGGACCTGGGCGTGCACACCGAGTTGTTCTCCGATGGCGTCATCGACCTGGTGGAAGCCGGCGTGCTCACCAACGCCCGCAAGACCCTGCATCCGGGTAAAATCGTGGCCGGTTTTGTGTTGGGGACCCAGCGGCTGTACGATTTCATCGACGACAACCCCATCATCGAACTTCACCCCACCCAGTATGTCAACGACCCCTATGTGATCGCCCAAAACGAAAAGATGGTGGCCATCAATTCGGCCATCGAGGTGGACCTCACCGGCCAGGTCTGCGCCGACAGCATCGGCACCCGCCTGTATTCGGGCGTGGGCGGCCAGTTGGACTTCATCTACGGCGCCTCGCGCTCCAAAGGCGGCAAACCCATCATCGCCCTCCCCAGCACGGTCACCTTGCGCGACGGCACTCGCCTCAGCCGCATTGTGCCCACGCTGAAACCTGGCGCAGGGGTGGTCACCACCCGCTACCATGTGCACTATGTGGTCACCGAATACGGGGCGGTGAACCTTTACGGCAAAACCCTGCGCGAGCGGGCCAAACTGCTCATCTCCATCGCCCACCCCGACTTCCGCGACGAGTTGACCTACCAGGCCAGGAAACTCAACTACCTGTAGCCCCGCCGTTGGGCAGCCTTTGGCTCCACCGGATAGATCCGAGGTTCATAGATGAAGACCTTTTTGCGTCGCACAAAAATCGTCGCCACCGTAGGCCCGGCCAGCCGCGATGAAGGCACCCTGCGCGCCATGCTCCAGGCCGGCGTGGATGTGGTGCGTCTCAACTTCTCCCATGGTAGCCCCGAAGAGCACGCGGAGGTCATCCGCCGGGTACGCCAACTGGCCCATCGATTGGGCAAACCGGTGGCCATCTTGCAGGACCTGCAGGGGCCGAAGATTCGTCTAGGCACCCTGGCCGAGGAGCCCCTTTTCCTGGCCCCCGGCGATGAGGTCGCCTTTCGTTTTCAGCCCACCTCGGACGATCCGCAAGTGCTGCCCATCGACTTCGCTGACCTGGCCCAGTCCGTGCGTCCCGGCGGGCGCATCCTACTCGATGACGGTAATCTTGAGTTTGAGGTGCTGGCCGTGGAAGGCGATACCGTGCGGGCGCGCACCGTCCTGGGCGGGCAGGTGACCTCCCACAAAGGCGTCAACCTCCCGGGGGCCCAACTGGACATCCCCGGCTTCACCGAGAAGGACGAGGAAGACTTGACCTTTGGACTGCACCATGGGGTGGACGCCGTGGCCATCTCCTTCGTGCGCGACGAGAAAGATGTGGCCCGGGTGCGTCAGGCCATCGCTGAAATCGCCCCTGAACGGGCCGACACGCCCTTGATCGCCAAACTGGAACGGCCCCAGGCCATGGACAACCTGCACCAGATCATCCACGCCGCCGACGGGGTGATGGTGGCGCGAGGCGACCTGGGCGTGGAGATGCCGCCCGAGGCAGTGCCCATTGCACAAAAGCGCATCATCGAGATGGCCAACCGCCACGCCAAACTGGTAATTACCGCTACGCAAATGCTGGATTCCATGATTCACAATCCTCGCCCCACCCGCGCCGAGGCCAGCGATGTGGCCAACGCCATTTTCGACGGCACCGATGCGGTGATGCTTTCGGGCGAAACGGCCATGGGGAAGTATCCGGTGGAGGCCGTGCGCATGATGGACGCCATCGTCCGCACAGCCGAGGCCAACCTGGAGCGTTGGGGGCACTGGCGGGGCGTGCCGGGCGACGAAACCCGCCACGACGACGCCCTGTCCCTGGCCATCGCCGCCCGCGAACTGGCGCACGACCGCGATGTGGCCGGTATTGCCGTGTTTACCCAGACGGGGCGCACGGCGGTGCTCATGGCCAAAACACGCCCCAGAGTGCCCATCCTGGCCTTCACCCCGGAAGAACGCACCTACCGTCGCCTGGCCATGCACTGGGGCATCATCCCCTATCGCGTGCCCTTTGCCGACACGGTGGAACGGATGTTGCGCCATGTGGAAACCGGGTTGCGAACGGCCACCCACATCGAAACAGGGGAGCAAGTTGTGGTCGTGGCCGGGTTCCCGGTGGGGGCCATGCGACCGCCCAACTTTCTGCTCCTCCACACGGTGGGGCAAATCCCCTAAACACGCCAAGGGCGACCTTGACAAAAGGTCGCCCTTTTGGCTGAAACCCACCGGCGCGCGGTCGGGCTCTCAGCGCGGGGTTCGGGTACGCAAGAGCAGGCCGCCGCCCCACAAGACAACCCCGGCACCCATCAAACCCAACATCCGGGGCATCACCGGATCCCACATGGCATGCCAGAAGCGAGGCCAGAGATCCGTCTGCACCAGCGACGATTGCAAGGCCGGGGGAATCGAGGCCTGTCGCTCCCACAGGCGCATCACCATCTGGAGACCCCACCGCGCCATGGTGAACACGCCTGCGCCATAGACCAGCAACACGCTGCCGCCCCAGGCCAGCCAGCCGGCCAGGCCCTCGGCGGCCAAAGCGACGCTCAAAAGCGCCACCAGCCCCCCAACGCCCACCAGCCCCCACCCCACAAGGGGGGCCAAGACGAACACCCGGCGCAAGGCAGCCAGCGCCTCCGGAGGGAGCAAACGATGAAGCGGCCAGGCATCTGGGAGCGTCGTCTGCACGCCTTTTTGGGCTTCTTGAACCATCATGGGCCAAAAGGCGTCCAGCACATTGCGCGGAGGACGGCACAATGGGGCTTTGTCCCAGCGACGGGTCAACGCCGCCTGGGCCAGGGCCAGGTTCTCCTGCAGGGTGCAGATCGGCAGGGCGTTGAGCAAGATGTCCAGGGCCGGGCCAACCCCCTGGGTGAGTTGCTGCTTCCAGGGGATCAGGGAAATCTCCTGAGGTCCCGCCCCGGGTTGCAGAAGCACCTTCCACACAGGGGGCCATGTGGCGGCCAAAAGGTCGCCCATTTTCTCAAGGGGAAGCAAAGCGTCCACCATCGCCCGCCAGGTATCTTGATCGGCCTGCGCCAGCGCCCGGGCCACCCACTGAGCCGGTTCCTGGGGAGGAAGATGAGCCGCCAGATTCTGCACCTGCTCCTGCGCCTTGGGAAGCAAAATCTCATCCCGCAGCCAGGGCAAGGCCTCCACCCAAAAGTGGGGGTTCGCCAGAGCCCCCACCGTGCGCACCAGGCCCAACCCCAGCCAGCCCAACGACAAAGCGAGCAAAAGCAAAAGTACGGCAAACACCTGCTTCATTAGAGCCTCCTTATCGTCAAGCCTCGCGCGTGGCCAGCCACACACCGACCAGAATTAGCATCCCGCCCAGAAAAAAGCCTCCTCCCAACGGTTCATGCAGCAACCAGGCGCCCAGTCCTACGCCGACCACAGGCTGAGCGAAAAAAGTCATGGCCGCCACGCCGGCTTCCAGCCGGGCAAAGGCATAGTTCCAAAGGTACATGGCGAGCGCGGTGGAGACCACGCCCAGATAGAACACGCCAGCCACCACGGGCCAGGTCACCGCGCCCCATCCCAGGGCAAAGCCTTCCCAGGCCGCCGCGGGCACGGTGAGCAACAACCCACCGAGAAAGGCCAGGAGGCTGGTCCAGAGCACATCCACCTGTCGGGTCACCAGGCGCACCAACACCGAGTAGAGGGCCCAGGTCAGGGCTGCGGCCACCAGGGCCAAGTTGCCCCAAAACAAGGCGCCATCGAAACGCACCCCGCGGGGATCGATGACCACGACCACGCCCACCGAGGCCAGGGCCAATGCCAGGGCCTTCCCGCGAGTGATCGGCTCCCGCAGGAGCCAGGCGCCAAAGAGGAGCACAAAGGCCGGGGTGGCCGAGGTCACCAGGGCCCCGTTGGCCGCCGTGGAAAGTTTGGTACCCACAAACTGGAATCCCAACGAGACGCCGTACCCCAGCAGGCCCACACCCAGCAGGCGCCACACCTGCCCCCAGGCGGGCGCAGGTTGCCGCTGAAGCAGCGCCACGCCCAAGAGCACCCCCGCCCCCAAAATCAGCCGCAGGGTGAGCAGACCAAAAGGAGGGATGACATCAAGGACCACCTTGCTCACCACATACATGCCGCCCCAAATCGAGGTGGCCAGCAGCCCGGCGAAGATGGCTCGAAGGTCATGCGAGGTCGCCAAGGTGTGCCTCCCATCCAGCGGATTGACTCCATTGTAGCCTAATTCGGCCCGTTCGACCATATATCTCCCGGTAGGCCTTCCTTGGCGTGGGGAGCGATAGAAGGCTATGCTACAATCGTGGCGCAACCTAGCGCATCCGCGCCCCGCCGCTTCCACACCAGTCCGCGTAGGCGGACTTGGCAAACCGTAACCCGCGGCTTCAACCGCCAGGCTTTTTTGTCACACCGCGTCCGCCCCTCCGTCAGGCCTCACTTTTGTCCCAAAAGTTTGCGAATTGTGATACACTAAATGCAGCAGGAGCAGTCCTGAACCATAGAAAACGGGAGGTAAACCCATGGGGCGTGCGCGGGCGGAACAAATGGTATCTCGTTTGCAAGCCATGCGAGCCGCAGCGCCGGACATCGAAGCCTCGGCCGTGGTCTCGGTGGATGGGCTGATCATTGCCTCGGCCCTTCCGACCGACACGGAAGAGGACCGTGTTTCGGCCATGTCGGCAGCCATGCTCAGCCTGGGCGAGCGGATCGCCAGCGAGTTGGGGCGCGGCACCATCGAACAGGTGTATGTCAAGGGCGACCAGGGCTATGTCATCCTCAGCGCCGTGGGCGAGGAGGCCGTACTCACCGTCCTGGCCAACAAAGTGGCCAAACTGGGCCTCATCTTCCTGGAAATGCGCCGCGCGGCCGAGGACCTGGCCCGTCTCATCTGAGCGCCCACTGGTCCCCGAAGGAGGTCGGGAGGATGCCACGCAAGGTCGGCCCTCCCGCTTTCTTTGTACCGCGTTCGGCAAGAGGCCAACTTTTCGGATGGAGGTCGGTTCGTGCAAGAGACCAAATTCATCTTCGTCACCGGAGGCGTGCTGAGTTCCGTGGGCAAAGGGGTCACCGCGGCAGCCTTAGGCCGCACCCTCAAGGAGCGCGGTTTCTCAGTCACCGCCCAGAAACTGGACCCCTACCTCAATGTGGACCCCGGCACGATGAACCCCTACCAGCACGGCGAGGTCTTCGTGCTGGACGATGGGGCTGAGACCGATTTGGACCTGGGGCATTACGAGCGCTTCATGGATGTCCGCCTGAACCGCCACAGCAACATCACCACCGGGCAAGTGTACATGGAAGTCATCGCCAAGGAACGGCGGGGCGATTACTTGGGCGGCACCATCCAGGTCATCCCTCACATCACCGACGAAATCAAGCGCCGCACCGCCTTGGTGGCCAAGACCACCGGAGCGGAAATCGTGGTGGTGGAGGTCGGCGGCACGGTGGGCGACATCGAATCGCTGCCCTTCCTCGAAGCCCTGCGCCAGATGCGCCACGATGTAGGCCGCGAGAACAGCCTCTACATCCATGTCACCTGGCTGCCCTACATCCGTTCCACCGGCGAACTGAAGACCAAACCCACCCAGCACAGCGTGCGCGAACTGCGCTCCATCGGCATCCAGGCCGATATGATCATTGCCCGCTCCGACTACCCGGTCCCCGATGAACTGCGCGAGAAAATCGCCCTCTTCTGCGATGTGGAGCCCCAGGCCGTGATCCCCATGGTGACCACGGATGTCCTCTACGAGGTCCCGCTGCTGCTGGAGCGCTACGGCGTGGCCGACTATGTGCTGCGTCGGTTGGGGCTGTCCCCACGCCAAAAGCCCGACTGGGCGCCCTGGCAACACCTGGTGGAGGAAGCCCGCCGGGAAAAACCCAGGGTGAACATCGCCCTGGTGGGCAAATATGTGGAACTGCACGATGCCTACATGAGCGTGCGCGAGGCCCTGCACCATGCCGCCTTGCACCTGGGGATTGAAGTGGACATCGCCTGGGTGCACTCGGCCGAACTGGAACGCGGCCGGGGATGGGAAGAAGTACGGGCCGCCCACGGCATCTTAGTCCCCGGCGGCTTTGGCGATCGAGGCATCGAAGGCAAGATCCAGGCCGCCCGCTATGCTCGCGAGCACAAGGTGCCTTACTTTGGCCTGTGCTTGGGCATGCAACTCATGGTCGTCGAGTTCGCTCGCCATGTGCTGGGCGACGAAGAAGCCAACTCCACCGAGTTCAACCGCAACACGCCACACCCCGTCATCGACCTCATGCCCGACCAGCGGGGCATTCTGGACAAAGGCGGCACCATGCGCCTGGGCCTTTACCCCTGCCAGTTACAACCCGGCACCATCGCCCACCGCGCCTACGGTGTGGACGAGGTAGAAGAGCGCCATCGCCATCGCTTTGAGTTCAACAATGCGTACCGCGAAGTGCTGGCCCGGGCAGGCATGGTGTTCTCCGGCCTCTCGCCGGACGGTCGCCTGGTGGAAATCACCGAACTGCGCGACCATCCCTTCATGCTGGGCACCCAATTCCATCCCGAATTCCTTTCCCGGCCCAACCGGCCTCATCCCCTTTTTGTGGCCTTTTTGCGCGCTGCCATGGAGCAGGCCCAAAAGCAGCAAGCGAAGGAGCCGGAACCTGAGGTGAAGGCTCAACCCTGAGGCCCGGATTTTCCCATGGGGTCCCAAAACCGGATTTTGGGGTCCCGCACCAGCCCTTGGGTCCGGTGCCATGCCGGGCCTGGCATCCGCCATTCGAACCAGGAGGTAGACAATGGACACCACCATCGAATTCGTGTACGCCCGCGAGATTCTGGATTCCCGTGGAAACCCCACCGTGGAAGTCGAAGTCACCCTGGCCGACGGCAGTTGGGGCCGCGCGGCCGTGCCCTCGGGCGCGTCCACCGGCGCCCATGAGGCCCTGGAACTGCGCGACGGCGACAAAAGCCGCTACAACGGCAAAGGCGTGCGCCAGGCGGTGGAACATGTGAACACCACCATTGCAGAGGCGCTGCTCGGCTGGGATGCCACCGAGCAGATGGAAATCGACCACCTGCTGCTGGAATTGGACGGCACGCCCAACAAATCCAAACTGGGGGCCAACGCCATCCTGGGCGTGAGCCTGGCCGTGGCCAAGGCAGCGGCCAACAGCCTGCAACTGCCCCTCTACCGCTACATCGGCGGGGTATACGCCCATGTACTGCCCGTGCCGATGATGAACATCCTGAACGGCGGGGCACACACCGGCTGGCAATCCACCGACATGCAAGAGTTCATGGTCATGCCCTTGGGCGCGCCTTCCTTTGCCGAAGCCCTGCGCTGGGGCAGCGAAATCTACCATGCCTTGAAGGCCGTGCTCAAAGCCAAAGGCTACGCTACCTTAGTGGGCGACGAGGGCGGTTTTGCCCCCCACCTCAAAGCCAACGAGGAGGCCATCGAGGTCATCCTGGAGGCCATCGAGAAGGCCGGATACAGGCCCGGCGAGCAGGTGACCCTGGCCCTCGACCCGGCCACTTCGGAACTGTACGAAGACGGCAAGTACAACCTACGCCGCGAGGGCAAAGTGCTCACCAGCGAAGAGATGGTCAGGTTCTGGGAGAACTGGATCCGCCAGTACCCCATCGTGTCGTTGGAGGACGGCCTGGCTGAGGACGACTGGGAGGGCTGGCAGATGCTCACCGCCGCCCTGGGCGATAAGGTGCAGTTGGTGGGCGACGACCTGCTGGTCACCAACCCCCACCGTGTGCGCCGCGCCATCCGCGAGAAAACCTGCAACGCCCTGCTGGTCAAGGTGAACCAGATCGGCTCCCTGACCGAGACCATCGAGGCCGTCACCCTGGCCCAGCGGGCCGGTTGGGGCACGGTGACCTCGCATCGCTCCGGCGAGACCGAGGACACCACCATCGCCGACCTGTCGGTGGCCCTGAACATGGGCCAGATCAAGACCGGCGCCCCCGCCCGCTCAGACCGCGTGGCGAAGTACAACCGCCTGCTGCGCATTGAAGAGGAGTTGGGCGACATCGCCCGTTATGCCGGCTGGGACGCGGTGAGGAGGGGCGGATAGCGAATGGCGACTGGCGATTTGCGAAGGACGACCCACGAAGCAACGACTCACAAACCAACGAACCAACCATGTTCCCTGCCCTCACCGACCTGTTCATCCGCCTGATCACCCTGGCGATTGCCTTCACCGTCCACGAGTTGGCCCACGCCGCCGTGGCGGTCTCCTTAGGCGACGAAACGCCGCGCCGCGCCGGGCGACTCACCTTGAATCCCTTGGCTCACCTGGACCCGGCAGGCACCCTGTTTTTCCTCATCAGCGGCTTTGGGTGGGCCAGGCCCGTGCCGGTGAACCCTTACGCCTTGCGCCGGCGGGATGGTATGCTCTGGGTCTCGCTGGCCGGGCCGCTGAGCAACCTGGGCCTGGCCGTGCTGGGGGGCGTGCTATACCGCCTGCCTTTCTGGCCTCTGTGGCTGCGCCTGGGGCTGAGGGAATTCGTCTGGCTCAACCTCATCTTGCTTCTCTTCAACCTGCTGCCCTTGCCGCCGCTGGATGGGGCCAAAGTGCTGGCCGAACTGGCCCCGCGCTTCTGGCATGAGTACCTGGCCCCCCTGGAGCCTTACGCCCCGGCGGTGTTCCTCATCGTGATTTTCGTGTTGCCCATGGTGGGGCTGGACATCCTGCGCTGGCTGGTGGGCTGGCCGGCATGGATGCTCTCGCGATGGCTGCTCGGCTGAACCTACGCCGCTGGGGATACCGGGCCTGGCAGGTGTTGGTGACGCTGCACAGCAAGCCGGACACCGAAGGTCTGGCCGCGGCCCGCGAGGCCTTGCCTCCGGCCCTTTGGGGGCTGTTCCGTGCCCTACCGCTGAACGAACAGGCCCACGGATTGCGGGTCTGGCGCGCCGTGGGCGGGCCTGCAGCCCCGCCAGAGGTGCAAATGGCCGCCCTCCTCCACGACGCGGGGAAAGCCCTCACCCACATCGCTTTGTGGGAACGCATCGTCGCCGTTTTAGGCCGCGCGCTGAGGCCTCGCCTGGCCCGCCGTCTGGCCAGGGAGGAGGGGCTGCTGGTGGGCATCTCGGCCGGGGCCGCGGCCCACGCCGCCGTGGATGTGGCCAAACGGCCGGAGAACGCCGGCAAGCTCATCGTCGTCATCCTGCCGGACACGGGGGAGCGTTACCTGAGCACGGCCCTCTTCCAAGAGGCCGAAGCGAATTGAAGGAGGAGACCCTCCA